>JAKJFB010000413.1 GCA_022705125.1 Pseudomonadota bacterium | reverse complement strand
GCACGCGAGCGCGACCTCACCGGTCTGCTGCTGGGCATCCGCCGCGGTGCGATCGTGGTGCTGCTGCTGCTCGGCTATCTCTACTTTCGCCTCGCCGGCGAGGCCTACGCGCTGGTCAGCATCGGCCTCATCAGCTTCGCCGCGGTGGCGCAGTTCGCCCCCGTGGTGATCGGTGGCATGTACTGGCGCGGTGGCACCCGCGAGGGCGCGCTCGCCGGCCTGCTCGCTGGCTTTGCGGTTTGGGTCTATACGCTGCTGCTGCCCTCGTTCGCCAAGTCGGGCTGGCTCGATCCTGGATTCCTCGAGCACGGCGTGTTCGGCCTCGGCTGGCTCAAGCCGGAGCAGCTCTTCGGCCTCACCGGCCTGGACAACATCAGCCATGCGTTGTTCTGGAGCCTGCTCGCCAACATCGGCTGCTACGTCGCGGTGTCGATGCTGCGCGTGCCGACCGGGCCGGAGGCGACCCAGGGGGCGCTTTTCGTCGACGTGTTCCGGCGCAGCGCGAGCGCCGGCCCGGTGTTCTGGCGCACCGGCGCCGAGGCCGGCGAACTGGTGCCGCTGGTGGCACGCTTCCTTGGCCAGCGCCGCACCGAGGAGGCCTTCGGCGCCTACGCGCGCTCGCACGGGCTGCAGCAGGTCTCCGAGCTCAAGGCCGACCCCGAGCTGGTGCACTTCGCCGAGACCCTGCTCGCCGGCGCGATCGGCAGCGCCTCGGCGCGGGTGATGGTGTCCACCGTGGTGCAGGCGGAGCCGCTCGGGCTCGGCGAGGTCATGGACATCCTCGACGAGGCCTCGCAGGTGCGTGCCTACTCGCACAAGCTCGAGGAGAAGTCGCGTGCGCTCGAGGCCGCCACCGCCGAGCTGCGCGCCGCCAACGAGCAGCTGAAGGAGCTCGACCGCCTCAAGGACGACTTCATGTCCTCGGTGACGCACGAGCTGCGCACGCCGCTGACCTCGATCCGCGCGCTCTCCGAGATGATGCTCGACGACCCCGACATCGACGTCGAGGACCGCCAGCGCTTCCTCGGCATCATCGTCTCCGAGACGGTGCGCTTGTCGCGCCTGGTGAACCAGGTGCTCGACATGGCCAAGATCGAATCCGGTCACGCCGAGTGGCACAACACCGACATCGACCTGTGCGAGCTCGTGCGCCACTCCGGCGACGCGACGCTGCAGCTCTTCCGCGACCGCGGGGCTGAGCTGCACCTGCACCTGCCGGAGTCGGTGCCGACCCTGCGCGCGGACCATGACCGGCTGCTGCAGGTGATGCTGAACCTGCTGTCGAACGCGGCGAAGTTCGTGCCGACGGGCAGCGGTCGGGTCGATGTGACGTTGAGCTGCGACGGCGAGCGCCTCCGCGTCGCGGTGAAGGACAACGGACCGGGGATCGAGCCCGCGCAGCAGCCGGTGGTGTTCGAGAAGTTCCGCCAGGGCGGCGACGAACGCTCGCGACCGCAGGGTACCGGCCTGGGGCTGCCGATCAGCCGCCAGATCGTCGAGCACTTCGGCGGTCGGCTGTGGCTGGAGTCGGTGCCGGGCGAGGGCGCGACATTCTCCTTCGAGCTGCCGCTGAAGTCGGCGGCGGGCGAGGGATGACATAGAATATCGGGCGGGGAGGAGACGCTGATGGACAAGAAAGTACTGATTGCCGACGACGAACAGAACATCGTCATTTCGCTGGAATTCCTCATGAAGCGCGAGGGCTACCAGGTCGAGGTGGCCAACGACGGCGAGGAGGCGGTGCGCAGGATCCGCGCCTCGCGACCCGACCTGGTGCTGCTCGACGTGATGATGCCGAAGAAGAGCGGCTTCGAGGTCTGCCAGGAGATCCGTTCCGACCCCGAGATGGCGGGAATCCGCATCCTGATGCTGACCGCCAAGGGCCGCGACACCGAGGTCGCCAAGGGCCTCGCGCTCGGCGCCGACGCCTACATGACCAAGCCCTTCTCCACCCGCGAGCTGGTGGACAAGGTGCGCAGCCTTCTGGAGCACTGAATCATGCAGGCACGTGCGCGATTCATGCTCGCGGTCGTCGTGCTGTTCCTGCTGATGACCGGGCCCTTCCTGCTCACGGCGCTGATCGTCTGGGTGGAGACCGAGGGCGAGGCGCGCGACCTGCTCCTGAAGGTGCTGTCGCCGCACCTCACGCTCGGTACCCTGCTCACCGCGATGGGCTTCGCTGCCGGGGTGGGCGTGGTGCGCGTGCTCTTCCGTCAGTACGTCCAGGGCCTGCTGCGCATGTCGGAGAACCTGCGCCTGATGCTGGGGGCCAACCGCGGTTTCCGCGTGCACCCCGAGGGGCCGCCCGAGGTGCAGCAGCTCGCGGTCGCCACCAACGAGCTCGCGAGCCAGCGCGACGTGCTGCTGCAGGACGTGGAGGCGCAGATCGGGCGCGCCAAGGCTTCGGTCGAGCTCGAGAAGGACCGCCTCGCCGCGCTGATGTCCGAGCTCACCCAAAGCGTGGTGGTGTGCAACCTCGACGGCCGCGTGCTGCTCTACAACAACCGTGCGCGCGCCCAGTTCCGCGCGCTCTCGGACGCGCCCGGCGTGGCCGGCGGCGGCGAGCTGATCGGGCTGGGGCGCTCCATCTATGGCGTCTTCGAGCGCAACCTGATCGCGCACGCGCTCGACACCATCCAGCAGCGCCTGCGCCGCGGTGCCGCCCAGGCACAGGCCAACTTCGTCACCACCACGCGTGCCGGCCAGCTGCTGCGCGTGCAGATGGCGCCGGTGCTGTCGCTGGCCGCGCCGGCGCTTGTGGCGGCGGAGTCGACAGCCGTCGCCGCAGGGAGCGTGACCGGTGTGCAGCAGAATGCGGCAGCGGAGGGCGACGGCGCTGGCAATGCAGGGGGCGGCGCGTTCCCCGCAGCGCCCGAGGTCGCCGCGGCAGCGCTCACGTCCGAGCGCACGCTCACCGGTTTCATCCTGATGCTCGACAACATCACGCGGAACTTCGAGACCGAGTCGCGCCGCGACCAGATGCTGCACAACCTCACCGAGGGCAACCGTGCCTCGCTCGCCAACGTGCGCGCGGCGGCCGACATGCTCGA
>JAKJFB010000412.1:2765-3052 GCA_022705125.1 Pseudomonadota bacterium | reverse complement strand
CGAGCCTGAAGCTGCCGTCGGCGCGCTGCGACAGCGTGAGCAGCATGAACGCGTCCGGCGCCGCGCGGGTCTTCGATGCAGTCGTCCGCTGCGTGCGCGAAGACGCGGGCGCGTCGAACGACGCAATCAGTTCCGGCACGCAGTGCATATCGATCGCGGCGTACTCCATGACACTGGCACTCATGCCGGGAAAAAGCGGCGCATCGGATGCCGCGGGCCGCGGGGACGCGCTGCGACTGAACATCGCCCGGATGCCCATGTCGGCCATCGGCTGCAGGCTGTGGCTT
>JAKJFB010000412.1:0-2664 GCA_022705125.1 Pseudomonadota bacterium | reverse complement strand
CTCGTCTGCGAACTCAACAGCTGGTAGCGCAGCGCGAGCTCGAGCACCTTCGCGTCCACGCTCTTGTCCCGGCGCGCACGCTGTTTCGACCCGGCTTCGCGCTCCGCGCCGCGGCCTTCCTCCAGCTCGCGGATTGCCGCGCGCGCCATCAGCGCAGGCACCGCCCGTGGTCCCGCATTCATGCGGACAATTGTCCGGCTGAAGCCGGACCCACGATGGAATGTCCCGCTGGAGCCCGAACCTGCGTCACCGGACATTGCATCGTCCACGCGCTCGCGCAAGTCCACACGCACCGGAAAACGCATCGTCCCTTGAGGCCCATCCGCCAGCACCGCGACTTCGACGGGTTCCGCGGGGTCGCCAGCCGGGACCCGCGCATAAGCCGTGAGGCGATCGCCCGCGAACAGCGAGCCGATGTGCGCCGGCGCGACCAGGTTCGGCGCAAGTCCGCCCCAATCGACGCGCACGTTGCGCAGGAACGGCGCCGCGGCGCGCGCGAACTGGCGCATCACGACGGGCTCGATGCGCTCGTTGGGGTGGATGAATTCGGCCTTGCCGCCACAGGCACGCGCCAGCCCCCGCACCAGGAACTCCGAGGCGCCATGGCCGATGCCGAAGGTGAACATCCGCACCGAGCCGGCGTGCGCGGCCACCGCCGCGATGCACGCGGCCTCGTTGCTGACCTGTCCGTCGGTCAGCAGCATGAACTGGCGCGGAAGCTCCCCCGCCTTCGCCGCCAGCGCGGCCTGCAGCGGCGCCAGCAGCTCGGTGCCGCCCATGTTCGCATCCCAGCTCTCCAGGGCCCGGGTCGCCTGGTCCAGCGATGCCTGCGTATAGGGCTGGCTGTGCGGAAACATCATTTCGTGGCGGCTGCCGAACCCGATGATGTTGAAGGCGTCGCCTGCCTCCATCGAACGCAGCGCCAGGCACAGCGCATCCAGCGCCTGCGCGATGCTGCCGCCGGCCATCGAGCCGGAGCGGTCCAGCAGGAAGATGTATTCGCCCGGCTGGCGGGCAAAGCGGCCGGGATCGGGAAACAGGTTGATCATCACCGCGCACTCGCCCGGGCCGTCCTGCGCTACCACGGCATGGGGCGCGAAGGGCTGCGCCAGCGCGATGTTCACCACGAAGTCCCGGTCGAGCTGCACGTCGGCGCCCATCAGTTCGACGCGCACTTGGTTGCCGTCTACCGACACCTGCGCGGGATGCGAGGCACAGCTCACGGACTTCACGCCCTGCGGCGCGGTGTAATCGACGGTCAATGACAGGCCATACGGCACCCGCCCGAGCACGGTGGGCGGGTTTATCCGCTCCAGCTCAGCGGGATCGGCGGAGCCGAGCATGTCGGCCGGCACGTAGCGCGGGGAAATCGTGGTCGGCAGCATGATGCGCAGCTCGCCTCCATGCTGCTCCAGCTCGGTGGCATAGCGCAGGCAGACCGTGGCCTCCTGCCCGGGCAGCAGGTTGCCGGCGCTGATGGTGAAGATGTTCGGGCGGTCCTGGTCCGCCAGGAAGGCGCCGTGCCCGGCGGCCAGCGCCTCGTCGTACTGTTCGAAGGCCTTTTCCCGTTCCTCGATCCGTCCGAGCAGCCGCTTGCCGCCGGTCTCCATGACCAGTTCGCAGACCGCGCTGCCTTCCTCGAGCGGAAAGCTGTAGACCGCCTCGATGGGCACGCGCTCCACGTTGACGAAGCGCTGCCGCACGCACACCTCGGCGGCGCTGCCGCTGCCCGTGACCTCGATGCTCACGCCCGTGAGCGGCACCGGCGCCTGCGAGCTCCTGACGAACATCCCGCCCGCTGCCTGTTCCATCGTTCCCATGACTGCTTGCTCCTGTTGTTTGCACGGCCGCCGGATCCGCCCGGACCCGTTGCGGTAAGCGTGACTACGAATCGTTCCCGAGCACCTCGGCACAGCGCCGCGCCAATTCCCTGAGCTGCTCGGCCGACGGGATCTCGCCGCCGGACCCCGCCTCGATTTCCAGCGTGACGCCCGGCGCCACCACGAGCCGCAACACCAGTTGCCGCCCGGGCACCGCCTCGGCGGCACGCAGCTGCCCGGATTCGGACATGCCCTGGATGCGGCGCAGCGGCAGCCCCTCGCGCTGCAGCGCCAGCACACGCTGCAGCTGCGCGAGATGCCGGTCGGTGTAGTAACTGCCGCGGCCGCGCCCCTCGGGCGGATCGATCAGCCCCTGCTGCACGTAGAAGTGCACGGTGCGACGGCTGACGCGGCCCAACTCGGCGAGTTCGCCGATTGAATAGCGAGGTTCGGTCACGGGCTCTTTCATAACAGTTACTGTCACATTCAACTGTCACATTTATAACGTTACCGGAGAGTGATGGCAAGAGGGGATTTGCGAACCCGCAAGACCACCGAATTCAGTACCCGGTTGCCCTGCATCAATGCATCTCCGCGCAGCCTCATGCCCTGAGGCCAGGCGGAACCATACTGAAAAAATCCAGGCAGTACGGAGACCCGCATGCGCCCACTACCCCACGACCCCCGCACGGCCGAATGGATCGCCGCGAGCCACAAGCCGGCGCTGGCCGAGGCCTGCGTGCGCTACGCGCTCGCCTTCAACACGCTGGATCGCAGCTG
The DNA here is from genome assembly GCA_022705125.1 of Pseudomonadota bacterium. The sequence goes on along the minus strand of JAKJFB010000412.1, from coordinate 64 downwards.
GCTGGCAGGGCTGCTGGCCGACGACGTGCAGTACGGCTCGCAGCAGGTGTTCGACATTGTGCAC
>JAKJFB010000411.1 GCA_022705125.1 Pseudomonadota bacterium | reverse complement strand
GCGAAGATCACCGGCGTCCATGCGAACGTCATCCAGCGCTTCGCGCGCGAATTCGCCACCGCGAAATCGGCGATGATCTATGCCGGTGCCGCTGCGGGCAAGATATTGCACGGCGACCTGGTGCAGCGCTCGCAGATCCTGCTGGCGGCGCTCACCGGCAACAACGGCCGCGCGGGTGGCGGCTGGCAGGAAATGACGTTCTTCGAGCTCGACGGCAAGATGCTCGCCGCGTTCGTGGATCATCCGAGCGATCTGACACCTGACGATCCCGCGGCCATCTGGGGCGCGCTGGCGGAGGTCGGCAAGCAGCAGGCGGCGAGCCCGGCGTATATCTCCGGGTCCATGATGATGCTGATGAATGGCGGCACGCGCGACGCGCAGCTGAATCCCGCCTACAACGACCCGACGTTGCGGCGCACGCCCGCGCAATTCCTCGAGGAAGCGATCGCCTCGGGCCAGATCCACAATGTGCCGGGCCCGGAGCTCGGAAAGCCCGACATCATCTTCAACATGTTCGGCAACCCGTTCCGCCATCGGCGCATGGGCGACCAGCTGGAGAACACGCTGTTCAGGACCGCGAAGCTGGTCGTGGACATCACGCTGCGCATGGACGACACCGCGCGGCATTCCGACATCCTGCTGCCCACGGCCGGTCCCTACGAAAAGCTGGGCTTCAAGTATTCGATCGCATTTCCGCCGTATCTGCATCTCGGCGACAAGGTGGTCGAGCCGCTGGGCGAGGCGAAAGCGGACTGGGAGATCCTCTCGCTGCTCATGGAGCGCGTGAGCGCCGAGGCCACGCGGCGCAAGGTCACCGAGGTGCGGACCTATCGCGGCGTGCCCTACGATCTGTCCAGGGCGTACTGGCGCTTCAGCGACAAGAACCGCATCGGGCCGCGCGAGGACGAGAAGCTCATGCGCATGATCCTCGCGCTGTCACCGGCGACGCGCGGCATCACGCTGGAGGGCTTGCGCGCGAACAAGGGCGCCATGCGCTACACCGGCGTCAGCCAGCTGGGCAAGATGTGGTGCGGCACGAGCGACTACCGCATCGACGAACCCCTGTTGCCTTACCAGGACATGGTGGTGAAGAAGTTGGCGTGGCCCACGGCCACGGGGCGACAGCAATTCTACGTGGACCACCCGTTCTTCATCGAGGTCGGCGAGGAATTCCCGGTGCACAAGGAACCTCCGCAGTCCGGTGGCGCGTATCCGCTCACCATGACCTGCGGCCACACGCGCTGGAGCATCCACACCATGTGGCGTGATCTCGACCTGCTCTTGCGCCTGCAGCGCGGCGAGCCGGTGGTCTTTGTGAACCCGGACGATGCCGCCCGGCGCGGCATCGCCGATCATGATTTCGCCGCGTTCCACAACGACGTCGGCGAGTTCGTGGCGCGCGTGAAGCTGACGCCGGGCATGCGACCCGGACAGGTGCACATCTACCACGCCTGGCTGGCGAACCAGTTCCTGACCGGGAAGAGCAACGATTCGGTTTCCGCGAGCCCGGTGAAAGTGACGCAGTTGGCGGGCAAGCACGGTCACCTGCAGAACGAGGTCGGCTGGTACGAGTTCACCGGGAACGACCGGGATACCCGCGTCGAGATGAAGAAGCACGTGGCATGAACGCGGTAGGGACACCGGCGTACCCCGCAGCCGTTGCCTCGCGCAGCCTTGTCTACGCGGCCTTCGCCGCCGCGTTTGCGTACCCGGATCGTGAAGGGATGGAGGCGATTCGATCGGGCGTGCTGGCGGGCGCCCTGCGCCAGTTGCTGGGCGCAGTCGACCCTGAACTGCCCGAGGGAGTGGACTGGGCCGCGTTGCAGGATTGCGGCGCGGACGATGAGTTCCTGCCGGTCGAGTTCACGCGTCTCTTTGCTGCCGGCGAAAACGGGCCGTGCTGCCCCCTGGAGGGCCGTTGCTACGGCAGCGCCGGCATGGAGGCAACCGAGGATCTGGTGCGTTTCTATGACTTCTTCGGCCTGTCGTTGTCCGGGGGGCAGCGCGAGGAGCCCGATCACCTCCTGACCGAGCTGGAGTTCCTGCACTACCTCGCGTACCAGGAAGCCGCACTCGCTGCCGCGGGCGAGAGCACCGAGGGCCTGATACGCGCGCAGCGCGATTTCATCACGCGTCACCCGGGTAAATGGGTCCCCTTGCTGTGCAGTCGCCTCTCGCTCGCACAGCCCCCGCGCTTTTTCAGCGAACTGGCGAACCTGGTGCTGCGCTTGCTGCAAATCGAGGTCGCGCGCCTCGATCGTGAGGTGTCGGCATTGCCGTGAGACGCTGACGGACCTGCTCAGCTTTGCGGCTCGATCAGCACCTTGGCTTGTGGCGATGCCGCGTCCGGGGGTTCATGAATTGAACCTGCCCCTTCCCCGACGGTCGTAAGACTTGCCATCCACGACAACAGGAGGAAGCATCACCATGTCCAATCGTCCCGAATCCCCCGATGACGCCAGCCGCCGCCATTTCATCGCCGGCGCCGGCGCCGGTCTCACCGGCCTTGCCCTGAGCGCCACCGCCCTTGCGCAATCGCCGGGAACCGCGGATGCGGGCACGGCGTGCCGCCGCTACCAGGGAAAGGTGGTGTTGATCACCGGCGCCACATCCGGTATCGGTGAGGCCACCGCCCACGCCTTTGCCCGCGAGGGTGCACGAATCTTTTTCTGTGGCCGGCGCGAGGAGCGTGGCAGACAGGTGGAGAAGGCCATCCGCGACAGCGGCGGTGACGCGACCTACATGCGTGCCGATGTGCGCGAGGAGGCGCAGGTGGCGGCCTTCGTGGCTCGCTGCGTGGAGGTCTACGGCCGGCTGGACATCGCTTTCAACAATGCCGGCATCACCGGCTACATGGGTGCCATGGACGAATTGGCGGTCGAGGGCATCGGCTACTACCACGACATCATGCGCACCAATGTCGATGGCGTGTTGTTCGCCATGCGCCACGAACTGCCGGTGATGCGTGCCGCCGGCGGCGGGATCATCGTGAATACCGGCTCGTCGCTGTCACACAAGGGCTCCGCGCACATGGCCGCTTACGCCGCCTCGA
>JAKJFB010000410.1 GCA_022705125.1 Pseudomonadota bacterium | reverse complement strand
TAGCCGAGCAGCGGCACCTGCGCTTCCGGCACGCGCAGCAGGTCGCCGAGCGGATGCGGAATGCGCTCGACGATGGCCAGGTGTTCGGCCTCGGCGACGATCTCGGCCGGCGTCATGCGGCAGGAGATGCGGCGTGCGGAATAGGGCGCGGCGACGTCGATCGCCTGGTAGTGCTCGATCATGCGCTGCAGGCCAGGCACGTCAGCCGTGAAGCGCGGCGTCGCCAGCAGGCCGAGCGCCAGCAGGCTGACCGGGTTGATCACCGCTGCATCATTGATGCGCGTGGCCAGCGCGACGCCGGCCTCCCGCCAGCCGGCGTGGTGCGCGTCGAGATAATCGGCGAGCGGCAGCGGTTCGCCGAAATTCACATGCACGCGCCCGAAGACGCGCTTGATGTGGCGCACCGTGCTCAGCAGCTGCAGCAGCGACTCCTTGCGCTTCGGCCGCCCGGCCAGCTCGCGCACGTAGGTATCGCCTTCGATGATGCGCTCGTAGCCGACATAGACCGGGACGAAGACGAGCGGACGGCTGTGGCTGCGCACGAAGCTGGCGATCGTCATGCCGAGGATGCCGGCCTTCGGTGCCAGCGTGCGGCCGGTACGGCTGCGCCCGCCCTCGATGAAGTATTCGATAGGGAAACCGCGCGCCAGCATCAGGTGCAGGTATTCGTGGAAAACCGCCGCATAGAGGGGCTCGCCCTTGAAGCTGCGGCGCAGGAAGAAGGCCCCGCCGCGGCGCAGCAGGCCGCCGATCAGCGGCATGTTGAGGTTGGCGCCGGCGGCGATGTGCGGCGGCGTCATGCCGTTCTTGTGGATCAGGTAGGAGAGCAGCAGGTAGTCGATATGGCTGCGATGGCAGGGTACGTAGACGATGCCCTGCCCCGGCGCGATGCGGGTCAGGGCATCGAAGTTATGCACCTCGATGCCGTCGTAGAGGTGTTCCCACAGCCACGAGAGGAACAGTTCCAGTGCTCGCACGGCACCGTAGTTGTAGTCGGAGGCGATCTCGAGCACGAACTTGCGGGCGCGCTCCTGCGCCGCACCGAGCGGGATGTTCAGGCGTGCCGCTTCGGCGGCGATCGCCGCGCGTACGGTATCGCCACCGAGGATCGCCTCGACCTGCGTGTTGCGGTGGGAAAGGTCGGGGCCGATCGCCATCTCGCGCTGGCGGCGGAAGTGCACGCGCAGCACGCGCGAGACCTTGCGCAGGGCCGTCGCCTCCGGCAGCGGCGCGCCGCCGCCATGCACCAGTTCGCGCAGGGAAAGCGGCGCACTGAAGCGCACCAGCGTATGGCGACCGTGCAGCAGTACGGCGAAGAACTGGCGCAGGGCACCGGAGGCACGCCAGGTTTCGGCGAGCAGCGCGGCGAGGATGGACTCCTGCTTGTCGGGCGCACGCCCCCAGAGGATGAGCACCGGCACGATCTGCACGTCGGCCAGCGGATCGTGGACCACCTCGCGCACCATCCCGGCGAGCAGCGGCGAAACCTCGGTGCCGGGCTGGCGCCGGCGGCGGTTCAGGAAGAACGCCGAGCGGCGCGCCCGCGCCTTACCGACCGTGAGGGCAGCTTCCGCAGGCGGCAGGCCGGCGCGCTTGCTCTCCTCGAACAGCACCAGCAGGTTGGAGAGGTGGCGATCCTGCAGGACGTAGCAGACCGGCCGCGCCGGGTCGATGCCCGACGCGGCTTCGGTGAAGACCGTGGCCTTGACCCACGCATAGAGAAGCCGGCGCGCCAGTGGCGCAAACCAGGCGGAAATCCCGAACAAGATACTCCCTTTGAGCGCTCGCCCTTGGCAGGCATGTGGGCGGAATTCTAACGTGTGGAGTGTGCAGTTAAATAATTCGCGCGTTCAGATTCGAAACGCGACGCTGACAAGTGCGCACCTCTCTGTCCGTGCAAACGGCACAGGCAGCCTGAAAAATCAGCCCGTGTGTCCGGGAAACCGCTCCTTCAACCGCTCCACCGTCGCCCGCCACTTCGGCGTCGTCGGCTTGCAGATCGAATTCTGGTTGCCGAACATGCCCAGCTCCTGCACCGCCTGTGACACCGGCACGGTCTGCAGCCAGCGCACGGGGACGAAGTACTCGCAGCGATCAGCGTCGTCGGCGAACTGCTTGTGGTAGTGCCCGGTGAGTGGCAGATCGGCAAAGGGCTTGTCGCCTTGCGGAGTGCTCACCATGAAGTCGCTGTAGCGCTGCACCGGGCCAGTAACGACGCCCACCCCGACGAAGCCCACCTTGGGGATCTTGGCCCAGACGCGGTCGCCGGGGGAGAGCAGTTGCAGGGTCTTGCTGTACCAGCTGCCGCCGCCGGCGCAGATGAAGCCGTACTTCACGGCATCGTCCCATGAGCGTTCCGTGCCATGGCCGAAGGAGTGGTAGAACTCACCATTCCACGGCTCGCTGGGGCCGGCGCTGCGCGTGGCTGTCTGCACCTGCACCGGGTCGAGCAGCCACGAACGGCTGAGCAGTTGATCGTTGTCGTGCTGGAAGATCTGGAAGCACAGCACGTTGATCGGGATCTCGCGTTCCGCAAGATAGGCCACGATGCGCTCGGTGCTGGCGTCGAGCGAGGAGGAGACGATAACGATCTGGTGGCTCTGGTTGAGCGTATCTTCCTCCAGCGGCAGACCGAAGGCGCTTTCAAAATCCTCGGCAAGGTCACAGCCGGGGGCAAAGCGGGAATAGATGGCAGCAATCTGCGCCGCTTCCAGCTTCTCGACCCAGCCGGCGTAGTCGAGTGCCTGGGCGACGACATCGCGCGGCGTGCGGTCGCGCTTGAGTTCGATCAGCACCAGCGAGCCATCCGGCGCCACGGCGAGCAGGTCGATGATGCCGCCGACGCCTGTGCTCTCCTGCCGGCCGATCAGCATCCACTCATCCGACAGCACCTTGGGCGCGGCGACGATCATGTCTTCGAGCAGCTTCTCGCTCGGCAGCTGGGCCGCGATCAGCGCTTGCGGCTGGGCGGAAACCTTCCAGAGGGCGGTGCGGATGGCCATGTGTTTTCCTCAGGCGGCTGCGAGCGCAGATTCGATCAGGGTGGCGGAGAGGCGG
>JAKJFB010000040.1 GCA_022705125.1 Pseudomonadota bacterium | reverse complement strand
GCCCATCACCGATCGGCGCGGCAGCGCGGAGCTGCGCCGCCAGGTCATCGGCGTGCTGGTGCGTCGGGCCGTGCGGGTGGCCGTGCAGCGCGCGGGTGGCACCTAGATCGCGGTCGGGCCGCGGGAATCAGGCGGCTGCGAGCGGGCCGCGGGGCAGCGCCGCGACTGCGTGCGCCGTCAATTGCGAAATTCGTCGGGGGTGGAGCAGATGTCGATACACGTACGAACGCGGATCAACGGACAGGCGCAGGAATTTCTCTGTGAACCGGACCAGAGCGCGCTGCAGGTGCTGCGCGACACGCTCGGGCTGACCGGGTCCAAGGAGGGCTGCAACTCCGGGGACTGCGGCGCCTGCTCGGTGCTGCTCGACGGCACGCTGGTGTGCGCGTGCCTGGTGCTCGGCGCCGAGCTCGAGGGACGCAGCCTCGCCACGATCGAGGGCATCGCCGAAGGCGGCAGGCTGCACCCGGTGCAGCAGAAGCTGCTCGAGCACAACGCGCTGCAGTGCGGCATCTGCATCCCCGGCATCGTGGTCGCGGCGAAGGCGCTGCTGGACCACGATCCCGACCCCGACGAGACCGCGGTGCGCTACTGGCTGGCGGGCAATCTCTGCCGCTGCACCGGCTATGACAAGATCATCCGCGCGGTGCTCGATGCGGCCGCGACGATGCGCGCGAGCGGAGGTGCGCCATGAATGCGAATGAGCAGGGGTTGCGCCAGATCGGCACGCGCCCGCCGCGTCCCGACGGCGTCGACAAGGTCACGGGGCGCGCGCGCTACGGCGCGGACTACACGCTGCCGGGCATGGTCTGGGGCCGCGTGCTGCGCAGCCCGCACGCGCACGCGCGCATCCTCGGCATCGACGCGAGCGCCGCGCTCGCGCTGCCCGGCGTGCTGGCCGTGGTGACGGCGGAAGACTTTCTCGCTGAACCCAAAGGTGATGTGGCCAGCGGCGAGGCCGAGATCGAGAGCGGCGATCTCAGCCGCAACGTGATGGCGCGCGAGAAGGCGCTGTACCACGGCCACGCGGTGGCGGCAGTCGCGGCGACCACGCCGCGCATCGCGGCGGCGGCGCTGGCCGCGATCCGCGTCGACTACGAAGCGCTCCCCGCGGTGCTGGACATCGACGCCGCGATGGCACCCGATGCGCCGCTGCTGCACGCGGACATGTTCACGCGCGGGGTCGACCCCGAACCGCGTGCCGCCTCCAACGTGGCTGCGATCACGACCCTGCAGCGCGGCGACCTCGATGCGGGCTTCGCTGCGGCCGAGGTCGTCGTGGAAGGCACGTGGTGCTCCCCGATGGCACACCAGGGGTATATCGAGCCGCAGGCATGCCTGGCCTGCGTGGGGCCGGGCGGGGAAGTCGAGCTCTGGTGCAGCACGCAGGGGCCGTTCATGGTGCGCTCCAGCGTCGCGCTGCTGCTGGGGCTCGATGTCGCCGACGTGCGCGTCATTCCCACCGAGATCGGCGGCGGGTTCGGTGGCAAGACCACGGTCTACATCGAACCGATCGCCGTGGCGCTGTCGCGCAAGTGCGGCCGGCCGGTGAAGATGCAGCTCTCGCGCGAGGAAGTGTTCCGCGCCACCGGCCCGGCCTCGGCCTCGCGCGTGTGGGTCAGGATCGGCGCGCGCTCCGACGGCACGATCACCGCGATGGACGCGCGACTCGAATACGATGCCGGCGCCTTCCGCGGCTCGCCGTTCATACCGGGCGCAATGTCGATCTTTGCCTGCTATGACGTGCCCAACCAGCGCGCGGTTGCTCTCGACGTGGTCACCAACAAGCCGAAAGTCGCCGCCTACCGCGCCCCCGGCGCGCCGCAGGCGATCCTGGCGAGCGAATGCGCGCTCAACGAGCTCGCCGCGCGGCTCGGCATCGACCCGATCGAGCTGCGCCTGCGCAACGCGGTGCGCGAGGGCTCGCGCACGATCTACGGCGCGGCCTTCGAGACCATCGGTCTCGTCGAATGCCTGGAGCAGGCGCGCCGGCATCCGCATTACGCGGCGGCGCTGCAGGCGAACCAGGGGCGCGGCGTGGCCGCCGGCTTCTGGTTCAACGCGGGCTTGCAGTCGAGCGCCGCGGTGCACCTGACCGAAAACGGCAAGCTGCTGCTCGAGGAAGGCAGCCCCGACATCGGTGGCTCGCGCGCCGCGATGGCGCTGATCGCGGCCGAGACGCTGGGCATGCCCTATGCGAGCGTCAAGCCGGCCGTGGTCGATACCTCGGGCATCGGCTACACCGACCTGACCGGGGGCAGCCGCACCACCTATGCCACCGGCTACGCCGTGATCGAGGCCTGTCGCGACCTCATCGCGAAGCTGAGCGCGCGCGCGGCACTCGAGTGGGGCGTCGATGCCGCGCGCGTCAGCTGGCGCGACGGCGCGGCCTGCCACCCGGACGCGCCGGGGACTACGCTCGACATCGTGGCGCTCGCACGCCTGGCGGCGCGTACCGGCGGACCGCTGAGCGGCTACGGCAGCGTGAACCTGAAACACGTCGCGCCGGCATTCGCGGTCGATATCGCCGATGTCGAGGTCGATCCCGAGACCGGCGCCAGTCGCGTCGTGCGCTTCACCGCGATCCAGGACGCGGGCCGTGCGATCCACCCCGATTTTGTCGAGGGACAGATGCAGGGCGGCGCGGCGCAGGGGATCGGCTGGGCGCTGAACGAGGAGTACCGCTTCGATGCGCAGGGCGTGCTGGAGAATCCCGGCTTCCTCGATTACCGCATGCCGGTGGCCTCCGACCTGCCGATGATCGACACCGTGATCGTCGAGGTGCCGCACCCAGGCCACCCGCTCGGCGTGCGCGGCGTGGGGGAGGCCCCCATCTGTGCGCCGATGGCGGCGGTCACCAGCGCGCTGAACCAGGCCGCCGGCACGAGCATCCGCGCGTTGCCGCTGACGCCCTCGCGCGTGCTCGCGGCGATCGGCGCGCGCGGCTGAGGTGGCCAGGATCGTGTTCCTGGCGGCGCAGCGGCGCTTCACGGGCGGCTGTCACGAGATGCACGCCACGGTGCGCGATTTCCGTGGCGTCGTGGTCGCGGTGCGCGAACGATTCCCGGAGTTTCCCGAATCCGAGCTGCTCGGCTGCAGTGTCGCGATCGATGGCGAGATCGTGAACCGGCCCTGGCTGGAGCCCATCGGCGCCGACAGCGAACTCATCTTCGTCGCGCGCATCGGCGCGGGCTAGGCCATGGACCAGCAACAGCGCGAGCAGTACCACCGCAGCCTCGAAGCCACCCTGGTCGAGACGCTCGAGCTGCTGGAGAAGCACCGGCTCGAGCGCGAACTGAGCCTGCGCCAGGCCTCGGGCCAGCGCGAGCTGGTGGACGCGCTGCTGGCGCGCCAGCACAAGGGCGAGTTCCAACGCCGCCTGGCGCGCATGCACCCGGCCGACATCGCCTTCGTGCTGGAGCGCCTGCCCACCGACGATCGCCTGGAACTGTGGGCGCTGGTGGATGCCGAGCGGCGCGGCGGCGTGCTGCTCGAGCTCGCCGACGGCGTGCGCGACAGCCTGATCGCGGCCATGCCCCAGCGCGAGATCGTCGATGCCGCGGAGCACCTCGAGACCGACGAGATCGCCTACCTGGTGCCCAGCCTGCCGCAGGAAACGGTGGCGGCGCTGTTGTCCTCGCTCGACCAGCGCGAGCGCCACAAGGTGCGCGAGATGCTCGCCTTCCCGGAAGGGACGGTGGGCGCGCTGATGGACATCGAGATGGTCACGGTGCGCGACGACGTCGTGATCGAAGTGGTGCTGCGCTACCTGCGCCGCCACGAGGAGTTGCCCGATCCCTTCGACCAGGTCTTCGTGGTGGACCGCGACGGGGTGCTGGTGGGCATCCTGCGCCTGAAGGACCTGCTGACCCACGATCCCGACCGCCCGGTCGCCGAGGTGATGCTGCGCGAGCCGCTCACCTTCAGCACGCACGACCCGGCCAGCGACGCCGTGGGCGTGTTCGAGCGTTACGACCTGGTGTCGGCGCCGGTGGTGAACCTGCACCAGCGCCTCACCGGCGTGCTGCACTTCGCCGCCGTGATGGACTTCATCAGCGAGCAGGCCGAGAGCCAGCAGCTCAAGCAGGTCGGCCTCACCGAGGACGAGGACCTGTTCGCGCCGGTGATGGACAGTGCGCGCAACCGCTGGCCGTGGCTGGGCCTGAACCTGTTGACGGCGCTCGTCGCCTCGCGCGTCATCGGCGCCTTCGAGGCCACGATCCAGCAGCAGGTGGCGCTGGCCGCGCTGATGCCGGTCGTCGCCAGCATCGGCGGCAACACCGGCAACCAGACGGTCGCACTGGTGATCCGCGGGATGGCGCTCGAGCAGATCGTCGCGAGCAGCCTGTGGGTGGTGGTGCGCAAGGAGCTCGCGATCGCGCTCGTCAACGGGCTGCTGTGGGGCAGCGTGGTCGCGCTGGCGGCGCTGCTGTTCTACCGCCAGCCGGCGCTGTCACTGGTCATGGGGAGCGCGGTGGCCGTCAACCTGCTGATCGCCTCGCTCGCCGGCGTTTTCATCCCGCTGGCGCTGAAGCAGACCGGGCGCGATCCGGTGCTGGGCTCCTCGGTGCTGCTCACATTCGTCACCGATGCGATGGGCTTCCTGGTGTTCCTCGGGCTCGCGGCGTGGTTGATCGTCGGCTGAATGCCGCGCGCGCCGGGTGCAACATGAGGATATGGTCATGATCGTGAGGACCCTGTTCGCGTTGCTGCTATGCTTCGCCTGCGCCGCGTGCACGCCGTCGGCGCCGCGTGATGAAGCCCGCGGCGCCGAGGCCGGCGACGCGCTCGCCATCGGGCGTGGCGCACGCTGCTTTCGCGTCTTGAGCGTCGACAACTGGCGCGTGATCGACGAGCGCCAGCTCGTGGTATACGGGCGGGGGCGCGGCGAGACCTGGCACCTGCAGCTGTTCGCGCCCTGCCAGGGACTGCGCTTCACCGAGACGCTGGGCTTTCGCGCCAGCGGCACCGACTGGATCTGCGGCGACCCCGGCGATGTCGTGGTCTGGCGTGAAAACCGCTGCCCGATCAGCGCCGTGAGCCGCGTTTCGCCCGCGCAGCTGAAGATGCTGTTCGACAAGGACGTGCGCGAGGACATCGGCAGGATGCCTGCGGGAGCGCCCGCGACCGGGGACCGTAACGAGGAATGAGCATGACGACGGAATTCAGCCTCAACGGCGAGCGCGTCACCGTGGAGGGTGATGCGCAGAAACCGCTGCTGTGGGTACTGCGCGAGGATCTCGCGCTCACGGGCGCCAAGTTCGGCTGCGGCAAGGGACTGTGCGGCGCCTGCACCGTGCAGGTCGATGGTGTCGCGGTGCGTTCCTGCTCGTTTCCGCTCGCCCTCGCCGCGGGCAGGTCGGTGACCACCATCGAGGGCCTGGGACGCGACGGGCTGCACGCGGTGCAGCAGGCCTGGGTCGAGATGAACACGCCCCAGTGCGGCTACTGCCAGCCCGGGCAGATCATGTCGGCCGCGGCGCTGCTCGCGGCCAACGCCGCGCCGAGCGACGCCGACATCGATGCCGCGATGGCGGGCAACCTCTGTCGCTGCGGCACCTATCCCCGCATTCGCAAGGCGATCCACCACGCCGCAGCGCTGCTCGCGGCCGAGCAGGCGGAATCGGCGCAGGAAATCGTGCCGCCCGCCGAGGAGCTCGAGCCATGATGAACATGAACCGGCGCGCATTCCTGCGCAACGTCTCGATCGCCGGTGGTGGCGTCATGCTCGGCGTCACGCTGGGCGGCTGCGCCGGGGACGCCCCCCCGTGGCCGAACCGGCAGACGGGCGTGCTGCAACCCGATGCCTTCCTGCAGGTGCGCCCGGACGGCAGCGTGGTGCTGGCGATCCACAAGGCCGAGATGGGGCAGGGCGTGGCGACCGGGCTCGCGACCCTGGTGGCCGAGGAACTCGAGATCGACCCTCTGCGCCTGCAGCTGGAATTCGCCGAGCCGCACCCGGACTACAACGACAAGGAATACCGCTCGATGATCACGGGCGGCAGCGCCTCGATGCGCAACAACTTCGACGGCATGCGCGAGGCGGGCGCGGCGCTGCGCGAGATGCTGCGCCAGGGCGCCGCCGCGAGCTGGGGCGTGGCGCTCGCCGACTGCATCGCGCGCGACGGCGCCGTCAGCCTGCGCGACGGCTCGCGCAGCGCGAGCTACGGCGAGCTCGCCGCGGCCGCGGCCAAGCTGCCGGTACCCACCGGGGTCGCGCTCAAGCCGCCCGCCGAGTGGCGGCGTATCGGCAAGCACGATGCGCGCGTGGACGCCGTGGCCAAGGTCGATGGCAGCGCGCCGTTCGCGCTCGACGTCCGCCTGCCCGGGATGCTCACGGCGGTGCTGGTGCGCTGCCCGCACTTCGGCGGCACGCTGAAGGGATTCACGCCCGACAAGGCGCAGGCCGTCGCCGGGGTGCGCCAGGTACTGGAATTGAACGGCGCGGTGGCCGTGATCGCGCAAGGGTACTGGGAGGCGCGCAGCGCCGCCGCGCTGCTCGAGATCGAATGGGACAAGGGGCCGCTCGCCGGGCTGGATTCCGAGGCGATCACGGCGGGCCAGCGCCGCGTGCTGGCCGAGGAGAGCGGGCGCGTGGTGCGCGAGGACGGCGAAGAGCCGCCGGCGGGGACGGTGGCGCGGTCGCTGAGCGCCGAGTACCGCGTGCCGTATGTCGCGCACGCGGCGCTCGAACCGATGAACGCCGTGGCTTCCGTGACGGCCTCCGGCGCCGAGGTCTGGGCCGGCAACCAGGCCCCCGACGTGCTGCAGGGCCTGGTGGCGCGGCTGCTCGAGATCGAGCCGCAGAACGTCAGGGTGCATTCGACGTACATCGGCGGCGCCTTCGGGCGGCGCACCTACATGGAGTTCGCGCTCGAGGCGGTCGCGCTGTCGCGCGCGGTCGGCGCCCCGGTCAAGGTGATCTGGTCGCGCGAGGACGATACCCGGCACGATCACTACCGGCCCGCGGCGATGGCCTCGATGCGCGCCGATTTCGGTGACGATGGCAAATTGCTCGGCTGGGACGCGCGGGTCGTCGCACCCTCGGTGATGAACACGATGGTCGGCGTCATGTTGCCGGTGATGCTGCCGCGCTGGGCGCCGCTCGGCGTGGGCTCCGTCATCGAGCCGCTGGTCGCGAGGTACGACCCCACTCTCACGGAGGGCGTCGACTCGATCCCGTACACGATGCCCCGGGTCCGGGTCGAGGGCCTGGTGTGGGATCCGGGCATACCGGTCGGGGTGTGGCGCTCGGTGGGGCATTCGCAGAATGCCTTTTTCAGCGAGGGCTTCGTCGACGAGGTCGCGCACGCGCTGGGCGAGGATCCGGTGCGCTTTCGGCTCTCGCGATTGCCCGCCGATTCGCGCGTGCGCGGGGCGCTGGAGTTGCTGGTCGCCAAGGGCGGCTGGGGCAGCGCGCCCGCGGGCATCTACCAGGGCATTGCGGTGCACGAGAGCTTCGGCACGGTGGTGGCCGAGCAGGTGGACATCGCACTGGAAAATGGCGCGCCCGTCGTGCGCCGCGTGGTCTGCGCGGTGGATTGCGGCGTGGTGATCAACCCGGACGTGGTGCGCATGCAGCTCGAGAGCGCGGTGGTGTTCGCGCTCTCGGCCGCGCTGCACGGCGAGATCACCATCCGCGACGGCGCCGTGGTGCAGGGCAACTTCGACGATTTTCCGCTGGTGCGCATCGACGCCAGTCCCGAGGTCGAGGTGCATTTCGTGGCCACTGATCGTCCGCCCAGCGGTATCGGCGAGCCCGGGGTGCCACCGCTCGCGCCGGCGCTCGCCAACGCGATCTTCGCGGCCACGGGCAAGCGGCTGCGTGAGTTGCCGCTGCGGGTTTCCTGAGATGGCCTGCGCATGCCGGCAAGAATGCCGACCCACGGGGGGTGGCTGATGGCCTTGTTCGGGCTGCGCTACGACCTGCGCTCGGCGCCGGGCAGCGCCGTCGCGAAGCCGGCGCTGTATCGTGCCGCGCTCGAGCAGTGCGCGTGGGCCGACCGGCTCGGCTTCGCGATGGTCACGCTGTCGGAGCACCACGGATCGCCCGATGGCTACCTGCCGTCACCGCTGGTGATGGCCGCGGCCATCGCGGCGCGCACCGAGCGCCTGCGCATCATGATCTCCACGCTGGTCGCGACGCTCTACGATCCCGTGCGCCTCGCGGAGGATTTCGCGGTGCTCGACAACCTGAGCAACGGGCGCATCCTGCCGGTGCTGAGCGCCGGTTACGTGGCCTCCGAATTCGAGAGCTTCGGCAAGCGCCTGGGCGAGCGCAGGAAGACGATGGACGGCATCGCCGGCTTCCTGCGCCAGGCCTGGACCGGCGAGCCCTTCGCCTACGAGGGACGCACGGTGTGCGTGACGCCACGCCCGGCGCAGGCTCGCCCGCCGATCTGGATGGGCGGCAGCTCGCGGGCCGCCGCCGCGCGCGCGGCGCGCGATGCCGACAACTTCGTGCCCTCCAGCCCCGAGTTCTTCGATATGTACCGCGAGGAACTGGTGAAACTCGGCAAGCCCGATCCCGGGCCCCGTCCGGCCAGCCTCGGGCGCTTCCTGTACCTGGCCGAGGATCCCGATGCGGCCTGGGAGGAGATCGCCCCGTACCTGATGCACGAGAACAACGCCTACGCCGCCTGGGCCGATGCACAGGGCGTGGCAACCTCCTACCGGCACTATGCGAGCGCGCAGGAACTGCGCGACACCGGCACTTATCCGGTGATGACGCCGCGCCAGCTGCTCGAGCACATCGAGGCCGCGGGGCCCTACGATATGGTGCTGTTCCACCCGCTGGCCGGCGGCATGGAACCCGGGCTCGCCTGGCGCAGCCTCAGGCTGTTCGAGCAAGAGGTCTATCCGCAAACCGGGCTCGACTCGAGCCGCAGCGAGGGCAAATGAACAAGCGTCTCCAGGGGCAGGTCGCGGTGATCACCGGCGCGGGGCAGGGTGTGGGGCGCGGCGTGGCGCGGCGCATGGCCATCGAGGGCGCCACGGTGGTGGTCGGGGAGATCAACACGGAGAACGGCAGGCGCGTTGCGGGCGAGTGTGAGGAACCGGGCGGGCGCGGCATCTTCGTGCACACCGACGTGACGCAGCGCGACTCGGTGGAGGGGCTCATCCGGCACACGGTCGAGGCCTGCGGCGGCATCGATATCCTCGTCAACAACGCCTACGCCGCCGGCCCCTCGAACCGCCTGCAGGCCAAACCCGAGAGCGACTTCCGCCTCGCCTTCGAGGCCTGCCTGTTCGGCGCGTTGTGGTCGATGCAGGCGGCTTTCCCGCACATGCGCGCCAGGGGGCGCGGACGCATGATCAACATGTGCACGCTGAACGGCGTGAATGCGCATCCCTACTCGGCGGACTACAACAGTTCCAAGGAGGCGTTGCGCGCGCTCAGCCGCACGGCGGCGCGCGAGTGGGCCCCCCATGGCATCACCGTCAACGTGATCTGCCCGGCGGCCGTGACGCCCGCCTTCGAGCGCTTCCAGACGTTCGCGCCCGAGCTGGCCGCGAAGATGCTGGAGCAGAACCCGATGGGTTACATGGGCGATCCGGAACAGGACATCGGCGGCGTTGCGGTGTTCCTGGCCTCGGACGATGCGCGCTACCTGACCGGCAACACGCTGTTCGCCGACGGCGGCGGCCATATCAACGGGGTCCAGTGGGCGCCGCCGCTGCCGCCGGAGTGAACCGAGGAACCGGATGTGAATAAAGCCCTGCAGTATCCCTTCAGCGCGCCACCCGGGCCGGGCAGCGTGACCACCATCCAGCCCGGCGTGCTTTGGGTGCGCATGACGCTGCCGATGAAGCTCGACCACATCAACCTGTACCTGCTGGAGGACGATGCCGGCTGGTGGATCGTCGATACGGGGCTGCGCGGCGAGGAAACGCGCGCGAACTGGGAGCGCGTATTCGCCGGGCACCTGGGCGGCAAGCCGGTGATCGGCATGTTCTGCACCCACTGTCATCCGGATCACATCGGCCAGGCGGGCTGGCTCAGCGAACGCTGGAAGGCGCCGCTGTGGATGACGCACGGCGAATACTATGTCGGGCGCGTTTTCTCGCAGACCGGCGCGGAGGGGCCATTCTGGGAAGGGATGGATTTCTACCGGCGCGCCGGCGCGGCGCCGGAATTCCTCGAGAACATCCGCCTGCGCATGAGCGGCTTCTCGGGCATGGTCGAACCGCTGCCGCGCTCGTTCCATCGTGTCAGGGGGGGCGACGGATTCGTCATCGGCGGCTCGCGCTGGGAAGCGGTCGTCGGGCACGGCCATTCGCCGGAACACCTGTGCCTGCTCAACCGCGAGCGCAGGCTGCTGATCTCCGGCGACCAGGTGATTCCGCTGATCACCTCGAACGTCAGCGTGATGGCGATCGAGCCCGAGGGTGATCCGCTCGCCGACTGGCTGGAGTCGCACCGGCGCTTCCTCGAATTGCCGGACGACGTGCTGGTGCTGCCGGCGCACAACACGCCGTTTTACGGCCTGCATGCACGGCTGCGCTACCTGATCGCCCATCACGAGGATCACCTTGCGGCGCTGGAGGAGGCGTGCGTTACGCCCAGCACCGTGCGCGAACTGCTGCCGGTGATATTCAGGCGCGCGCTCGACGCGGAGCAGACCACCCTGGCGCTGGGCGAGTGCATCGCGCACATGAATTTCCTGCTGCGCGCCGGGCGCGTGCGCTGCGAACCCGGCGCCGACGGCCTGCACCGTTACATCGCGCCCGATCCGGCGGTGGCCGCGCGCGCGGGCAGGGTGACGCACCAGCGCGACGACGATCCGCTGATGGTCTAGACGGGCCGCTCGGCCCGCGGCGCCAGCGCTCGCGTGCCGTTCAGCGTGCCTGCGCGGGCATCGGGGCGCGCACGATGCGGTCACCGACGAAGGATCCGAGATAGAGATTCTCACCGACCTGCTGGGCCACCGTGGCTGCGCCCATCGGCGCGCCGCGGTGCTCGAGGATGGTCTCCGCCTTCAGGCTGCCCGGATCCACCGCAACGATCGCGAACGCCGCCCCGCAGGCTCCCTCGGTAATGCCGAAGCAGGTGCCCATTTCCACGATGCCGGCGGTGTGCGAGGCCACCAGCAGGTGACCCTCGGCATCCCACTGACTGTTGTCCGGGCCTTTCACGCTTGTCTTGCCGAGCAATTCGCCGCCGGGAAACCCGATCTTGCGCACCTCGCCCGCGATATAGGCATTGACGAACAGCGCCTTGCCGTCGCGGCTGGCCTGGATGCCGTTGGGGAAGGGCATGCGGGTGCCGGTGGCCACCGCGAAGCGCTGACCGTCCCAGTGCAGCACGTGGCCGGTGTCGAAGCCGAGCATGCCCCTGAGCAGCGCCAGGCTCACCGGCCCGATCGACGCGCTGCTGCGCGGGAACATGTGCGTGGCGACGAAGCCGCCCCCCGGGAGTGCCGCCACGTCGTTGAGGTAGCTGTCGGGCGGCGCCAGCGCGCAACCGCGCCACGCCAGCCGGTAGCCCTCGCTCTCCTCGAGCAACTGGAAGAACTCGACGCTCTCGCGTCCCCCGTGATTGACCGCGAGCACCTGCCACTGGCCGTCCGCACGCAGGCCGAGGTGGATGCCGTGCGGCGAGAAAGCGGCTCCGGGCGCCGCGGTGCAGGCGGCATCTCCCCACGGCGGCTCGTCGGAGGCGCTGAACTGCGGCAGGCGCGTGATGGTTTCGCTCCCGGTGTCGAACAGCGCGAAAGAGCCCGGACGGCGTCCGTCCGCAGTGCCCATCTGGCTGATCAGCAGCGTGCGCCCGTCGGGCAGCAGTTCCATGTCCTCGGGACTGCTGAAGCTGCAGGTCGGATTCATCCCGCCCGCGGGCACGCAGCCGTTGACGGGCGGGAACTTCTCGCCGCAACCGCCGAGCAGCGCGAGCGCGAACAGCAACGAGGCGGCGGCGCGCATGGTCTTATCTCACTCCCGTGGCTGGCGCCGCTATGGTAGTGTGCCGCTGCGATGCCGGCCAGTCCCGGCACGGGAACAACAGGCGCAAGCGGACGATGACAGGCGTGAATTCCGGACTAACCCATATCAGCGATGCCGGCGAGGCGCGCATGGTCGATATTGGCGCCAAGCCGGCGAGCGCGCGGGCGGCGGTGGCCGAGGCGTGGGTCAGGATGCGTGCCGATACGCTGCGATTGATCGTCGAGGGCGGACACCACAAGGGCGACGTGTTCGCGGTTGCGCGTATCGCCGGCATCCAGGCGGCCAAGCGCTGCGCCGAACTGATTCCGCTGTGCCATCCGCTCGGCCTCGATGCCGCGGATGTGCAACTCGAGGCGGTGCCGGAACAGTCCGCGGTGCGCATCCGTGTCGAGTGCCGGCTGCACGGGCGCACCGGCGTCGAGATGGAGGCACTGACGGGCGCCTCGGTGGCGGCGCTGACCGTCTACGACATGTGCAAGGCGGTGGACAAGGGCATGGTGGTCGATGGGGTGCGCCTGCTCGAGAAGCGCGGCGGGCGTTCCGGGTCCTGGCAGGCCGAGGCCTGAGCGATGCTGCGCGTGCTGTTCTTCGCCAGCATCCGCGAGCGGCTCGGCCGACGCGAACTGGCGCTGGCCTGTGACGCGGCGTGCACCAGCATCGCCGGCCTGGTGGCACGATTGGAGAGCGAATTGCCGGGCTGCGCCGCGTTGCTGCTGGCCGAGAAGACCATCGTGGCGGTGAACCGCGAGGTGGTCACGCGCGA
>JAKJFB010000409.1 GCA_022705125.1 Pseudomonadota bacterium | reverse complement strand
CCGCGGCGCGGCGCAGTACTTCTCCACCTCGATGGGGGTGGACGCGCGCGAGCGCTTCAAGCTGCTCAAGGGCCTGCGCGCCAGCTTCGAGGCGCGCCGCCTGTTCGTCGTCTACCAGCCGCAGGTCGACCTGCCGACACGCCGCGTGATCGGCGCCGAGGCCCTGCTGCGCTGGCCGCTCGACGGTGGCGCCATGGTGTCGCCGGCCGAGTTCATCCCGCTCGCCGAGGACACCGGCCACATCGTCCGTCTCGGCTTGTGGGTGCTGCGCAGCGCCTGTGCCCAGCTCGCGCGCTGGCAGATGAACGAGGGCACGCGCCACCTCAAGATCGCGGTCAACGTCAGCGCGCGCCAGTTCCACCAGCCCGACTTCGTCGCCAGCGTGAAGGACTCCGTGCGCGCCGCGGCCATCGACCCTTGCCGCCTCGAGCTGGAGCTCACCGAGAGCGCCATCCTGTCGGACGTGGACGAGACCATCCGGCGCATGAACGAGCTGCGCGCGCTCGGCATCCGCTTCGCGCTCGACGACTTCGGCACCGGCTACTCCTCGCTGTCCTACCTCAAGCGCCTGCCCTTCGACCAGCTCAAGATCGACCAGTCCTTCGTGCGCGACATGGCCGAGGACGAGAGCAGCGAGGCGATCGTGCTGGCGATCCTGTCGCTGAGCCACGCGCTCGGCCTGGAGGTGGTGGCCGAGGGGGTGGAGATGCCGGAGCAGCGCGACTTCCTGCGCCAGCATGGGTGCGATTCCTTTCAGGGTTACCTGTTCGGCAAGCCGCTGCCGATGGAGGCCTGGGGCGACTTCCTCGAGATGATCTGAGGCCGGCCGCGCGCCCTGCCTACACCGGCACGCCCAGCACGTGCGTCGCCGCCACCGCACGGTCGTCCCCAAGCATCATCAGCACGAAGAGGCGCTCCTCCAGCGTCGCGCAGGCGGCGCTGCGGCGCTCGAGCAGGGGCGTTGCGCGCGGGTTCAGGACGACGAAGTCGGCCTCCTTGCCGGGCGCGAGGTTGCCGATGCGGTCGTCGAGGTAGAGGCTGTGCGCGCCGCCCAGGGTGGCGAGGTGGAAAGCGCTCGCCGCCGACAGCGACTGGCCGGCGAGCTGCAGCACCTTGTAGGCCTCGTTCATGGTCTGCAGCATCGAGAAGCTGGTGCCGCCCCCCACGTCCGTGCCCAGTCCCACGCGCACGCCGAGCGCGCGCGCGCGCCGCAGGTCGAAGAGCCCCGAGCCGAGGAAGAGGTTGGAGGTGGGGCAGAAGCTGATCGCCGCGCCGGTCTCGGCCATGTGCCGGCGGTCGGCGTCGTCGAGCCAGATGCAGTGCGCGAACACCGCGCGCGTGCCGAGCTGGCCGGCGCGGGCATACACGTCGAGGTAGCTGCGCGCCTGCGGGTACAGCTGCGCCACCCAGGCCACCTCGGCGCGGTTCTCGGCGAGGTGCGACTGCAGGAAGACGCCCGGGTGCTCGTTGAAGAGGCGACCGGCGAGCGTCATCTGCGCGGGCGTGGAGGTGGGCGCGAAGCGCGGGGTGATGGCGTACAGCAGGCGGTCGCGGTTGTGCCAGCGCTCGATCAAGGCCTTCGACTCCGCGTAGCCGGTCTCCGCCGTGTCGCGCAGGAAGTCGGGGCAGTTGCGGTCCATCAGCACCTTGCCGGTGATCATGCGCATGCGGCGCGCGCGCGCGGCCTCGAAGAGCGCATCCACCGAGGCCGCGTGCACCGTGGCGAAGGCCGCCGCGGTGGTGGTGCCGTTGCGCAGCAGCTCGTCGCAGAAGAAGCCGGCGACCTCGGCGGCATGCGCGCGGTCGGCGAAGCGGCGCTCGGCGGGGAAGGTGTATTTCTCCAGCCATTCGAGCAGCTGCTCGCCGTGGCTGGCGATGATGTCGGTCTGCGGGTAGTGCACGTGGGTGTCGACGAAGCCGGGCAGGATCAGCTTGCCGCGATAGTCGTCGAGCACGACGTCGGACGGCAGCTTGGGCAACAGCGCGGCGGCGGGGCCGCATTCGGCGACGTGGCCGTCGCGCACGATCAGCACGCCGTCGGCGAAGTGCTCGAGCGCGCGCGGGTCGGCCGCGGGGTCGGCGAGGAAGTGGACGATCTCGCCGCGTACGGCGGAGAGCCGCGGGGAGGGTGGGGCGGAGGGCTTCATGTCTCGTGGCCGGATTCCGTGGGTTGCGTGGCCGGTGCGCCCGCTGCGGGCCGGCGCGGCGTGCTCGGGGGATGCGCTTGCGGGCGCAGGCGCATCACTTCGGCGGCGATCGCGAGCGCGATCACCTCGGCTTCCTTGCCCGGCAGGCCGGGCAGGCCGACCGGGCAGCGCAGGCGTGCGATGCGCGCTTCTTCGATTCCGCGCGCGTGCAGGCGGTGGGCGAAGCGCGCGCGCTTGGTCTGCGAGCCGATCAGGCCGCAAAAGCGGAAGTCGTCGCGCGCGAGGATGGCTTCGACCAGCTCGAAGTCGAGCGCGTGGCTGTGAGTGAGGACCAGGAAGACCGCGCCCGCGGGCGCCGCGCGCACCTCCGCCGTCGGCGTGTCGGTGCAGTGCGGTTCGACATTGGGCGCAAGCGCGGGCGGGAATTCCTGCGCGCGCGCGTCGACCCAGCGCACGCGCAGCGGCAGCCGCCCGAACAGCTCCGCCAGCGCCCGCCCCACATGGCCCGCGCCGAACATCACCACCTGCAGCGCCGGCGGCGGGCTCGCATCGAGCAGGATCGCCGTCCCGAGCGCCGCGGCGGATCCGGGCGCTGTCGCCGATCCGTCGGCCCGATCGCGACTCGCGTCGCTCCTACGAGGAGCGGCGAGGTCTTCCTGTGGGAGCGACGCAAGTCGCGATCCGGCGCTCGGGGCCGGGGTCGCGGTGGATCCCGGCGCCGTCGCCCCCTCGTCGGCCCGATCGCGACTCGCGTCGCTCCTACGAGGAGCGGCGAGGTCTTCCTGTAGGAGCGACGCAAGTCGCGATCCGGCGCTCGGGGCGGGGGGCGCGGCGGATCCCGGCGCCGTCGCCCCCTCGTCGGCCCGATCGCGACTCGCGTCGCTCCTGCAGCCGAGCATGAACAGGAGGAGG
>JAKJFB010000408.1 GCA_022705125.1 Pseudomonadota bacterium | reverse complement strand
TGTGACAGCCGTGGCCGCGAGGCTCAACGCGCCTCGGGAGTCACCGTATCGGGCGCGCACAGGGCGGCAGAGATCACGTCGACGAGATGTGTCGCGAAAGCGCGCGAATCCAGGACGGACGGAATGCCGGAGTCGATGAACTCCGCGTAATTCGCACATAGCGAACTGATCATCAGCGCGTACACGACCAGGCGTTCGCGGCGAATCGGCTCCGGGAGCGCGCCGAGGCGAGCATCCAGCAGGTCGATGATCCGGCTCATGGTCAGGCGTATCGTGATGCCCTGGCGGAGATCGCCGCTGAGCTTCCCCAGGATCTGGGGAATGATGCGCAAAAAATCCCGTCCCGAAGGCGAATCCAGCCGGGCGACGAGCGGAACCACGACAATCTCGAGAATATCGCGCACGGCGTAATCTGTGCGCTGTTCGAGCTCATCGAGCAACGGGTTCTGCTCTGCATCGATCTCGAGCTGATGGCGCATCATGACCGCCTTGATCAGGCTGCGACGCGAACCGAAGTGATAGTGCAAGGCCGAGGCGTTGCGCTGACCGGCGAGCTCGTTGATGTCGCGCACGCGCGCCGACCAGACACCCTCCCGGGCAAACAGGTACTCGGCGACCCGCAGCAATCGCTCCTTGGTGTTGGCGCACGACGAGAGATCGAGCGTCCGGGCGCCTTCCGTGACGGAGTCTTTCGTATCGCCAACCGGGCGGTTTGCATCGCGCACTGCAATCCTCCTGCGGATACGGCGACTCCCTGGGTGTTGCCGGGAAAGTATACGTCATGCCGCGCGGGCTGGCGCCGGCACGATCGCGCGCTTCAGTCGAGCACGGCGATCGCCGAGATCCCCACCAGCATCTCGGGGCGGCCCGGCTGCGCCACGCCGACCAGGCTCGACGCATTCGGCGGGAACGGGTTGCCGTCGCCGGGTTGTCGTGAACCGGACGGGCGTGTGCGTCCGGGAAATCCGCGGCCCGCACCGCTCGTCATCGCATATGCTGGCGAGGTCGTGCCCCGACGCAAGCGGCCCGGCACTCACGGCGGGCAGCAATCGCGATCGAATCCGGCAACGTTTCCGGCCGCCTCGGGAATGGCAGCGAACCGGGCACGTTCAGACTCACGGATCTTGGCCTGGAGAGCGGGCCAACGAGCGTCGAGATTGCGGGCTCGACGATCCAGGGCAAGGATCCCGCTGCACATACCGTGAAAGTCAGCGCCATGAAGCACCTGGCCGCGACTTGCCCATGGGTGCGCTCGGCGCGGCGCCTCAGCCGTTCAGCAGGTAGGCATTGAGCCCCGCCTGGCGCAACAGGTATACCGCGAGTTCGCTGCGCCTGCCACCCTCGGGCGTGACCAGCCAGGTCCGGTTGCGATCGAGCTCGCGCAGCCGCTTGCGCAGCACCACCACGGGCACGTTGCTCGCGCCCTCGATATGGCCGTGCTTGTACTCGGGCGGGAAGCGCACGTCGATGATCTCGAAGCCGATGCCGGCGCCGGCGAGGAAGCGCTGCGCCTTCGCCAGATCGATGGTCTGCACCAGCGAGGACTTGAAGATCCCGTCGAACTGGGCACGGTCGAGGCGCCCGACCACGCCGTCGCTGGTCATGCGCACGGTGGCGTTGCGGATGGTGTCGGCGACCAGCGCCTCCTCGCCGAAATAGTCCCCGGGCACCAGGTCGAAACGCTGCCCCTTGTAGGGCCCGGACTCCCCGGTGATCACGCGCGCCTCGCCTTCGAGCAGGATGTAGAAATAGTCGCCGGGCGTGCCGGCCTGCACCACGTCCTGCCCGGCGGCGAGCGGCACGCGTTCGAGCTCGATGAAGCAGCGCTGGATGTTGGTGGCCGAGAGGTGCGACATCAGCGGCGAGTCGAGCAGCCGTGCCATCCAGTCCTCGGAGTACTCGTCGTCGAAGCGCGCCTCCTCGAGGCGCTCCTCGGCGTCCGAGACCAGCACCGCGTCGACGCTGCCCTCGTCGGCGCTGGCGATCAGGCGGTCGATCGCGTCGCGTTTCAGGGTGAGGACCAGCGCGTCCTTCAGGGCGCGCACCGAGGCGCCGCGCCGGCACAGTTCCTCCAGCGGGAAGCGCGCCTGGTTACCGCGCGCATCCACCTGGGTGCGCTTCTCGAAGGACTCGCGCACCTCGACCTCGCCCTCGAGCAGGAAGTACGCGGTGTCCGCCTGCGGCATCTTGCGGAACAGGAACTTGCCCTTGTCCAGCCGCACCAGCGCCGCGCCCTCGAGCAGCCGGCCGATGTGCTTCTCGGCGATCAGCGCCAGCGGGTGGAAGTAGTGCAGGCGCTCGAGCGTGAGCTCGACGCCATCGATCGTTGTCATGCCATGTCTCCTCGCCGGCCAGCGCCGCAGCTCAGGCGCCGCGGCTCTCGAGCATCGCGACCGCCGGCAGTTCCTTGCCCTCGACATACTCGAGGAACGCGCCGCCACCGGTGGAGACATAGGAAATGCGCTCACCGACACCGAATTTCTCCAGCGCCGCGAGCGTATCCCCGCCGCCGGCCAGCGAGAACGCCGCGCTTTCGGCCACCGCCTCGGCGATCACCCGCGTGCCGGCGGCGAACTGCTCGATCTCAAACACCCCGACCGGACCATTCCACAGGATGGTGCCCGCTTCCGTGAGCAGCTTCGCAAAACGCGCCGCGGTGCGCGGCCCGATGTCGAGGATCATGTCCTCGGCGCCCACGGCGTTCACGTCCTTGACGGTCGCCACGGCATCCTCGCCGAGCGCGGTGGCGACCACCACGTCCTCGGGCAGCGGGATGTCGGTCTTGCCCATCAGGCGCCGCGCCTCCTCGACCAGCTCGGCCTCTACCAGCGACTTGCCGATCGGCAGCCCGGCGGCGGCGAGGAAGGTGTTGGCGATGCCGCCGCCGACGATCAGCCGGTCGACCTTGGCCGACAACGTGTCGAGCACCGTGAGCTTGGTGGACACCTTGGAGCCGCCGACGATGGCCACCAGCGGGCGCGCCGGCTGCGCGAGCGCCTTGCCGAGCGCCTCGAGCTCGGCCGCCAGCAGCGGCCCGGCGCAGGCGGTTTTCGCAAAACGGATGGC
>JAKJFB010000407.1 GCA_022705125.1 Pseudomonadota bacterium | reverse complement strand
ATGCGCAGCCGAACTGCCTCGTTGTCTACCGCGATCGCGCCGATGCGGTGAAGTTTCTCGAGACCAATCCCGCGACGCTGCGCCTGCTGGGACTGGTCCGCGACGAGCGCCTGACGGGTCGCGAACTGGCGGCGCGACTGGCAGTGGAACTGGGTCAGCCGGGCGTGGCCGCTATCGAAGGCGCCGCGCTCGACACGCTGGAGCGTCTGCGCGAGATGGATATCGTGGCAGGGGCCCGCCGAGCGTAACCGCATATGTCGCGAACTGGCCCAAGCGAATGCGTATGCTAAGCTGGCACATTGATTTTGCACGGTATTCCCCGATGAACGCTCTCTCTCGCGCCACCATCGCGCTGCTGCTCTCCGCCCTGCTGCTGGGCAGCACGGGCGCGCGCGCGGCAGGCGAACAAGCCGATCCCTGGGAGGGTTTCAACCGGCGCGTGTTCGTATTCAATGAGTTCCTCGATCGCAACTTGCTCAAGCCCGTGGCCAAGGGGTATCAGAGGATCACCCCGGAGTTCGTCAGCAACGGTGTCAGCAACGTGTTCAGCAACCTGGGCGAGGTGCCGAGCTTCGTCAATCACGTGCTGCAGGGACGCCTTACGGAGGCCGGCCAGGATGGCGGACGTTTCGCGGTCAACACCACGCTCGGGCTGGTCGGCCTGTTCGATGTCGCGAGCAGGATGGGCATCGAGCAGAAGAACACGGACCTGGGCATCACGCTGGGCGCCTGGGGGCTGGGCAGCGGACCCTACCTGGTGCTGCCGCTCCTCGGTCCGAGCACGGTGCGCGACGGCGTGGGCCGGGGCGGCGACCACTTCCTGGCGCCGCTCAACTATGTCGAGGACGACACCCTGCGCTGGTCGCTTCGCAGCCTCGATCTGGTCGACACGCGCGCGGACCTGCTGAGCGTCGAGGAACTGATCACGGGCGACCGCTACGTGTTCATGCGCAACCTCTACATCAAGCGGCGCGCCTTCCTGCTCAACGGAGGCGAGCCGCCACCGGCAGAGTTCGAGGACGAGTTCGACGACGATCTGGGCGATGAATTCGACGGCGAAGATCCCTGATTCGCGGCCCGTTTGCCAAATAGTTCACGAATTCCCGGTTGCGCGGGCGCGATCCGTGACGGCCGGTGCTATAGGAACCTGACCGTTCCCGTGATCGAGGCCTGCGCGATGAACCCCTCCACCGGCACCGCGATGTTCACTCCCGACCCGCGCCGCAGCCGCGGCAACCGTGGCGATGCGGCGAAGAAAGCGGTCGCTGCGGGACAGGGTGCGTGGTTCGGGCGCCTGGAATCGTGGTTGCGCCGCAGCCGGCGCCCGCGCAGCGCCGATTGAGCCTCAGCCGCG
The DNA here is from genome assembly GCA_022705125.1 of Pseudomonadota bacterium. Next base: position 1,726 of record JAKJFB010000407.1, on the reverse strand, counting down.
GTTCTGTTCGAATTGCGCACCGGCGTCGAGCCGGGTGCGGATGAATTCCTGGTGCGGGACGTAGATCAGTCCCGCGATCTTTCGGATCAGGTGCTCCTCGTACTTGTCCACCGCGCCGTCGGCGAAAGCCACCGACCACATCGCGCGCAGCAGATCCGACTTCTCCTCGTCCGAATACTCCTCGTTTATCAGGCGCGTGAACGCATAGCTGGACGTGGCTTCGCGCGCCTCGGCGTCGGCCAGCGCGAGCAGTGTCTCGATTTCCGCGTCGCTCAGATCGAAGCTGCGGCGCAGCGCCTCCTGCAGCGCCAGCTGCTCGCGCGGATCGAAACCGTAGTCGGCGCGCGCGACCTCGATCAGCAGCGCAGCGGCGGCGAGGTGGCGCCCGTGCGCGCTGTGCACGGGCGGCGTGTCCGCGCCGAGGCGGGCGGCGAGGAATTCCTTCAGCTTCGTCAGCACGGCGCATAGCCTCCGATGGTGGCGCGAGCGGGCGGCGCGCCCATGTCGCGGGGAACCCAGGCCGCGGCGTCGCGCAGCACCTCGATGCCCGCATCGTCCTTGTAGCCCTGCTCGGCAATGTGGCGGCGAAAGCGCCTGCCGCCCGGGCAGCCCTGGAACAGGCCGAGCACGTGGCGGCTGATCTGGCACAGGCGCCGGCCCGCGCGCAGTTGCCGTTCGACGTAGGGCAGGAAGGCTTCCAGCGCCTCGTGCCGCGAGGGCACCGGATGCGCGTCGCCGAACAGCTCGGCGTCCACCTGCGCCAGCAGCCAGGGATTGTGGTAGGCGGCGCGCCCTAGCATCACGCCATCGACGTGGCGAAGGTGCTCGCGGCAGGCATCCAGCGAATCGATGCCGCCGTTGATCACGATGTCCAGCGCCGGGAAATCCTGCTTGATGCAATAGACCGTCGGGTAGACCAGCGGCGGGATCTCGCGGTTCTCCTTCGGCGACAGCCCGCTCAGCCAGGCCTTGCGCGCGTGCACGATCACGGTCCGAGAGCCGGCCTCGCTCACCAGGCGCACGAACTCGTGCAGTTCTTCCCAGGAGTCGCGCTCGTCGATACCGATGCGGCACTTCACGGTCACCGGCACGCGCACGGCCGCGCGCATCGCGGCGACGCACTCCGCGACGAGCGCCGGCTCGGCCATCAGGCAGGCGCCGAAGCGGCCCGACTGCACGCGGTCCGAGGGGCAGCCCACATTCAGGTTGATCTCCACATAGCCCCATTGCTCGACGATGCGCGCACTCTCGGCGAGCTCGCGCGGATCCGATCCGCCGAGCTGCAGCGCAACAGGGTGCTCGCCGGCGTCGAAATCGAGCAGCCGCGCGCGGTCCCCGTGGACGATCGCCGCACTGGTGACCATCTCGGTGTACAGCAACGCGTGACGCGACAGCAGGCGCAGGAAGTACCTGCAGTGGCGGTCGGTCCACTCCATCATCGGCGCCACGCAGAAGCGGTGCGACGCAGGCGGCTGGCAGATATGCGAAATGTCAGTCAATTGGAGGGAAATCCGATCGCCTTTTTCAGCTTCATTCTCCAGGGTTTTGCCTGTTGTGTCAGGCAGGTTTTACTGAAAGTTTGCGGCGTTGACAGGGTGGGTGGAGCGCTGCTGCGGGATGCGGTCAAGCCATGACGCGGAAATCTTGCGCTCGTACGCGTCCTCGATGGATGTTGCGCTGGGATGCGCGTGCTGGTTTCATTCCATCCGGCGATTTATCCGGACTT
>JAKJFB010000406.1 GCA_022705125.1 Pseudomonadota bacterium | reverse complement strand
CCTGCGGGGCGGGGTGTATCATTGCGCTCCCTGCCGCTCCGGCACCAGAAGAAAGATCAAATCCATGGCCGATCTCGTGCCACTGCCGGCGACGGCATTGCGCAAGCGCTGCGACCCCGCCTGCTTCAGCTTCGACACCACCGAATCGCTCGCCGACCACGCCGGCGACCTTGGCCAGGAGCGCGCCGTCGAGGCGATCCGCTTCGGCCTCGCGATGGGCCACACCGGCTACCACGTGTTCGTGCTCGGGGATGCCGGCAGCGGCAAGCACGCGACCACCTTCCGCCTGCTGCGCGAGCGCGCGGCGCGCGAGGACGTGCCGCCCGATCTCTGTTATCTCCACAACTTCGACGAGCCGCTCAAGCCCCGCCTGCTGACCCTGCCGGCCGGGCGCGGCGCGGCGCTGCGCACGCGCATGCAGACCTTCATCCGCGACCTCGGCCCGGCGCTCGGCGCCGCGCTCGACAGCGACGCCCACGTCGAGCGTGTCGAGTCGCTGCAGAGTGCGCACAAGGCGCGCGAGGAAGGGGCGCTGCGCGAACTCGGCAAGGCCTGCAACGCCGAAGGCATCTCGCTGCTGCAGACCCCCGAGGGCTTCGTGTTCGCGCCCACCAAGGACGGCGAGCCGCTGTCGCCCGAGGCCTTCGAGGCCTTGCCGGAGGACGAGCGCAAGGCCATCGAGGCGCGCATCGGCGCGTGGAGCGACCGCCTCGAGGATCTGCTCAACGACTTCCCCGGCTGGCGCAAGTCGGTGCGCGAGTCGATCGACCGTGCCGAGCGCGAGGTGCTCGGCCCCGCGGTCGCGCACCTGCTGCGCGAGGTGCGCGAGGCGCACGAGGACCTGCCCGAGGTGCTCGCCTTCCTCGACGCGGTCGAGCGCGACGTCATCGACAGCGCGGTGCGCGGCACCATGCTGGAGGAAGAAGACGACGAGGCCCCCGAGCCCGAGGAGAACACGCGCTACCACCGCTACCAGGTCAAGCTGCTGGTGGATCATTCCGGCTCGCAGGGTGCGCCGGTGGTGTTCGAGAACAACCCCGGCTACGGCAACCTGATCGGCCGCATCGAGCACATCGTGCAGCAGGGCAACCAGGTCAGCCACTTCAACCTGATCCGTGCCGGCGCGCTGCACCGCGCCAACGGCGGCTACCTGGTGCTCGACGCGGAGCGCCTGCTGTCGCAGCCCTTCGCCTGGGAAGGCCTCAAGCGCAGCCTGCGCGCGGGCGAGATCCGCATCGAGCCGCCGGCCGAGGCGCAGGGCTGGAGCGGGGCGTTGACCCTGGAGCCGGAGGCGGTGCCGAGCGCGCTCAAGGTGGTGCTGATCGGCGACCGCGAGGTCTACTATCTGCTGATGGAGCACGATCCGGAGTTCGCCGACCTCTTCAAGGTGGCGGCCGACTTCAACGACGACATCCTGCGCACGCCCGAGAACGAATGCGAGTACGCCCGCCTGATGGCGCTGCTCGCGCGCGGCGCGAAGCTGCTGCCGGTCGAGCGCAGCGGTGTGGCGCGCCTGGTCGAGGAAGCCTCGCGCCTGGCCGAGGACTCCGGGCGCCTGTCGCTCAACACCCGCGCGCTCTCCGACCTCATGCGCGAGGCCGACTTCCACGCCCGCCAGAAGGGCCTCGCCGCCACGACGCGCGCCGAGGTCGAGGACGCGCTCGCCGCGCGCGCGCGGCGGGCCAATCGTTACCCGACCCGGGTACTGGAGTCCATCCTCGACGGCACCACGCTGATCTCAACCACCGGCGAGCGCGCCGGCCAGATCAACGGCCTGGTGGTGATCGAGCTCGCCGGGGAGCTCTTCGGCCACCCGGTGCGGATCACCGCCACGGTGCGCATGGGCGAGGGCGACGTGGTCGACATCGAGCGCGAGACCGAACTCGGCGGTGCGATCCACTCCAAGGGCGTGCTGATCCTGTCGGCCTTCCTCGCCGCGCGCTACGCCCGCCACCAGCCGCTGTCGCTGTCGGCGAGCCTGGTGTTCGAGCAGTCCTACGCGCCGGTCGAGGGCGACTCGGCCTCGCTCGCCGAGCTGTGCGCACTGCTCTCGGCGCTGACCCAGGTGCCGATCCAGCAGCGCTTCGCGATCACCGGCTCGGTGAACCAGTTCGGCGAGGTGCAGGTGATCGGCGGTGTGAACGAGAAGATCGAAGGCTTCTTCGACCTGTGCAGCGCGCGCGGGCTGGACGGCACGCAGGGCGTGGTGATCCCGGCGGCGAGCGTGCGCCACCTGATGCTGCGCGAGGACGTGGTGCAGGCCGCGGCGGAGGGCCGCTTCCACATCCACGCGGTGAAGACGGTGGACGAGGCGATGACCGTGCTGACCGGCGTCGAGGCCGGCGAGCCCGACGCCAAGGGCGTGATTCCCAAGGGCACGCTCAACCACAAGATCGCCACCGTGCTCGCCGAGATGACCGCGGCGCGCCACGCCTATTCGGACGCCGACGGCGCCGCCGGCGCCCGCCAGCACCGCCGCCGGCACGGGGTGTGAGCCCCGCGCCGGACGGGCCGGCTTACGAGAACATGTCCTCGTAGATGGTCTGCGCCCAGCCGAAGTCCTGCGAGATCGTCGCCGCGGTGCGCTCGTTGTAGTCGATCTGGGTCTGCTCGATGATGCCCTGGGCGTTGACCTTGTAGTCGAACTGCACCGAGATGCCTTCCTGTGGGGCGATATTCACCATCATGAAGCAGAGGTTGTCCGGGAGCCGGTAGTCGGGTTCCCGCCCGGCCTCGCGCTCGGAGATGTAGTAGGCCACGATGCGGGCGTGGCGGTTGGCGACGTGGCCGGCCTTGGGGTAGAAGCCGAACTGTGGCGACACGATGCCGACCGCGTCGCCGATGACGAAGACCTCCTTGTCCGTGCGGTCGTGCAGGAAGAGCGGATCGACGTCGGCCCAGCCGCCGCTCGGGTTGCCCGCACCTGGACGCGGCACCAGACCCGCCTTCCAGGCGAGGTCGCCGGCCTGGTGCGGGGCCATGAGGATGGCGTGCTGGAAGTCGAAATCGCCCGCCTCGGTGCGGATCCTGCGCTTGAACGGATCGACCTCCTCGATGCGCGCGTCGGGGACGTAGGTGATGATGT
>JAKJFB010000405.1 GCA_022705125.1 Pseudomonadota bacterium | reverse complement strand
TGCTCGGCGCCGCGGGGGTCGCGACCGATCCCGCGACGCTCGCGCCGCAGGTGTACCTGCCGGCACGCCAGGGCAGCCTGCAGCTCGAGTTGGTCGCGGCGACGCGACGCGCCGGACGGCTGCCCTACGTGCTGGCCGGAGAGCCGCGCGCGCTGCTCGCCGAGTTGCAGGCCGGCCGTCCGGTGCTGGTACTGCAGAATCTCGGTACGCCGCAGGTGCCGGTGTGGCATTACGCGGTGCTCACCGGCTTCGATGCCGCGCCCAACCGCCTGTATCTCAACAGCGGCAGCGAACGCGATCTTCCCGTGCGCGCGCCGCAATTCCTGCGCACCTGGGAATGGGCGGGACGCTGGGCGATGGTCGCCCTGAAGCCAGGCGAACTGCCCGCCGGCGCCGATCCGGGGCGCTACCTTGAGACGGCCACGGCTTTCGAGCGCGTTGCGGACCGCGATGCCGCCACGCGTGCATGGCAGGCCGCCGCCGACGCCTGGCCGGAGCAGCCGCTGCCACCTCTCGCGCTCGGCAATCTGGCCTATCGCGACAAGGCGCAGGCGCGTGCCGCCGCGCATTACCGCGACGGACTGGCGCGCAACCCGGACGATCCCGCGCTCGCGAACAACCTGGCGTCGGTGCTCGGCGCGCTCGGTTGTCCGCGCCGTGCCGAGGCGCTGCTGCAGCCCGTTGCGCGACGGCTTGCCGATGATTCGCCCTGGAAGGCCACGATCGAGGCCACGCTGCGGGAACTCGGCGCGCTGACCGGTATGGATGAATTATCCTGTGACGCGATGCCCTCGCCCTGACACGGCGCGGGCAGGCCGAACGCGATATCCGCCACATGACAGTCTGAACGGGGGAAAGCGCCGCATGAATCCAGACCTCCCTTCACGCCGGGACGACCCCGTCGCCGTTGCGTTTCCCGAACTGCAGAACTTCTCGCTCGTCCTCGGCGGACCGCTGTGGCAGCTGCTGCGCAAGGCACGGATGGACGATGACGCGGGCAGCCTGGTCGCGCGCCGCATCGTGCTGGCCAGCGCGATCATCTGGCTGCCGCTGCTCGTGCTGTGCGCCATCGAGGGAACACTGCTGGGCGGCGTCGACATACCGTTCCTCCCCGACATCGAAACCCACGCGCGCTTTCTGGTCGGCGTGCCGCTGATGATCCTGGCCGAGCTCGTGCTCCACCAGCGCCTGCGCGGCATCGTGGCGCAATTCGTGGAACGCAGGCTCGTTCCCGCGGCATCGATGGAACGGTTCATCGAGGCCTTGCGCAGCGCCATGGCCTGGCGCAATTCGTGGCGCGTCGAGCTCGCGCTGATCGCGCTCGTGTACACGGTGGGCCATTACATCCGCGACTACATCGAGCTCGACACCTCGAGCTGGTACGCGACGGTAGGAACCGGCACCGGCACCGGCACCGGCACGCTGACCGCGGCGGGGCTCTGGTTCACCTTCGTGAGCAATCCGGTGCTGCAGTTCATCCTGCTGCGCTGGGGCTACCGTCTGCTGATCTGGGCGCACTTCCTGTGGCAGGTGTCGCGGATCGAGCTGGACCTGATCCCGACCCATCCCGACCGCAACGGGGGACTGGGCTTTCTCGGCGGCAGTGCCTACGCCTTCGCGCCGTTGCTGAGCGCGCTCGGTGCCGGGGTGGCCGGAATGATCGCGAACCGCATCTTCCACCAGGGCGCCTCGCTCGCGGCCTTCAAGCTGGAAATCGTCCTGCTCGTGACCATGGGCGTGGTGCTGCTGATGGCTCCCCTGCTGGTGTTCGCGCCGAAGATCCTCGCCGCTCAGCGCCAGGGGCTCAGGGAGTACGGCGCTTTCACCGCCGAGTACATGCGCGAGTTCGACCGGCGCTGGCTGCGCTCGGGGGACCACGACCGGGAGGCGCTGCTCGGAACCGGCGACATCCAGTCGCTAGCGGACATCGGCAATGCGTTCACCGTGATCCGCGAGATGAAGCCCCTCATCTTCTCGCGCACCATGCTGGTCCAGCTCACCGCAGCGATGCTGATACCCTTCGTGCCGCTGGTGTTCACGATGATCCCGCTGGAGCAGCTGCTCGACCGCATCATTGGCGCAATCTTCTGAAAAACGGGAGCGCGCCCTGCGCGCGATATCCGCTTCAGCCGCGTAGCGCCTCGCCCACGATCCGCCGCGCTTCCTGCAGGATCAGCTGCAGGTGAGCCGGGTCGACGAAGCTCTCGGCGTAGATCTTGTAGACGTCCTCCGTGCCCGAGGGGCGCGCGGCGAACCAGCCGTTGGCCGTGACCACCTTGAGCCCGCCGATCGCGGCACCGTTGCCGGGTGCGTGGGTCAGCCGTGCCGTGATCGGGTCACCCGCGAGCGTGGTGGCCGCGACGCGCTCCGCCGTGAGCCGCTTGAAGGCGGCTTTCTCGCCCGGCGTTGCCGCGGCGTCGATGCGCGCGTAGCAGGGCGCGCCGTATTTCGCGGCGAGTTGCTGGTAGTGCCAACCGGGATCCCTGCCGGTCACGGCCGTGATCTCGGCCGCCAGGAGCGCCATGATGATGCCATCCTTATCCGTCGACCAGACCCGGCCGTCACGCCGCAGGAAGGACGCCCCGGCACTCTCCTCGCCGCCAAAGCCCAGCGTCCCGGCCGCCAGGCCGTCGACGAACCACTTGAAGCCCACCGGGACCTCGACGACCGCGCGGCCGCGCTCGGCCGCCACGCGGTCGAGCAAGGCCGTGGTGACCACGGTGCGGCCGACCCGCGCCTGGGCACTCCAGGCCGGACGCTGCGAGAGCAGGTAGTGCACCGCCACACTCAGGAAGTGATTCGGGTTCATCAGACCGCCGCTCGGCGTGACGATCCCATGCCGGTCGAAGTCCGGGTCGTTGCCGAAGGCCAGGTCGAAGCGGTCCTTCAGGGCAATCAGCCCCGCCATCGCCGCCGGCGAGGAGCAGTCCATGCGGATCTTGCCGTCGTGGTCGACATGCATAAAACGGAAGGTCGGATCCGGCGTCGTGTTCAGCGCCGTGATATCCAGGCCATGCCGCGCCGCGATGGCCTCCCAGTAGGCCAGGCCGGCGCCGCCCAGGGCGTCGGCACCAAGGCGCAGGCCGGCCGACCGTATCGCCGCCAGGTCG
>JAKJFB010000404.1 GCA_022705125.1 Pseudomonadota bacterium | reverse complement strand
CATGACAGGGGTACGGAACGGGTGGCTCGGATGCAAGAATTATACCGGACGGATTCAGGGAGAATTTTCACAAACTCTCACTCACCCTGATCACCGCCGTGGGTTGCGCCTCGACCTCGAAGCAAGAGGGCATGGGCGAGTATGTCGATGACAGCGTCCTCACGGCCAAGGTCAAGGCGGCCATCTTCGAACATCCCAGCCTCAAGTCCGCTGAAATCAACGTCGAGACCTTCAAGGGCGTGGTCCAGCTCAGTGGCTTCGTCAATTCGCAAGCCGACATCAACACCGCGGTCGGACTGGCACGCGGCATCACGGGCGTGCAGTCGGTCAAAAACGACATGCGCCTGAAGTAAGCGATGCCTTTCCCGTGGCCACTGCTGAAGCGCATCATCGACGGTGGCCGCGGGGCTTCCCTTGCGGTCTTTCCAGCGTTGCGCTCCCGAATGGGGAACGCTGCCGACGCCGAGTCGCCATTGCGCGCAGAGCTGTTCAGCAGCGAGCAGATGGCGCAGCACGGCAAGGCCCTTGCCGCCGCCCATGAACTCGCGTCGGGCCCGCGTCCGGACCAACTGCTGACCCGGCTGGCGGCCAACGAGCACGCACTTGTCGAAGCCTCGCGGCGTCTTACCACCGCCGTCACCGAGGGCCGCCGCATTACGCCGGCGGGCGAATGGCTGCTCGACAACTTCTATCTCATCGAGGAACAGATCCGCACCGCACGGCGACACCTGCCGCGCGGCTACAGTGTCGGCCTGCCGCGCCTGGCCAATGGGCCATCGGCCGGGCAGCCGCGCGTGTACGACCTGATGCTCGAGATCGTGTCGCATGGCGATGGTCGCGTGGATGCCGAAGAGCTGCGCCGCTTCATCGCCGCGTACCAGACCGTCAGTGCATTGAAGCTGGGCGAGCTCTGGGCGATCCCGATCATGCTGCGGCTCGCGCTGGTCGAGGGCCTGCGCCGAACCAGCGTGCGGGTGGCCGATGCCTGCGCCGAGCGTGATCTGGCCGACTCCTGGGCCGACCGCGTGACCGAGGCTGCCGACACCGACCCCAAGAGCCTGATCCTGGTGCTGGCCGACATGGCGCGCTCGAACCCGCCCATGAGCTGCACCTTCGTTGCCGGACTCGTGCGTCGGTTCCAGCATCGCGGCCCCGCGCTGGCCTTGCCGCTGTCGTGGATCGAGCAGCAGCTTGCCGAACACGGCATGACGGTCGAGCAGTCGATCCAGGCCGAGAACCAGCAGCAGGCCGCCGATCAGGTGTCGATCAGCAACAGCATCGGCAGCCTGCGGTTGTTGAGCGCGCTGGACTGGCGCGCCTTCGTCGAGACCATGAGCGTGGTCGAGCATGCGCTGCGTGAGGACCCCAGCAGGATGTACGCGGGGATGGATTTTGCAACCCGTGACCGTTACCGGCACGTGGTCGAGGCGATCGCGAAGAAGAGCGCCTGCAGCGAAGGCGGGGTGGCGCACCAGGCGGTAGTGCTGGCGGGTGGCGCTATCCCGGCGGGTGAGCAAGCAGGGGATCGCGCGGAGGATGCGGAGGAGAAAGGCGACGCGTCAGCCCGCGCCGGGCACGTCGGCTTCTATCTCATCGACAAGGGCCGGCCGGCGCTCGAGCGCGCGGTCGCCTTTCGTCCATCCCGGCGCGCGGCGTTGAGGGCTCGGGCGCGGCGTTGCCCGCTGGCTCTCTATCTCGGCGCCATCGCGCTGTTGAGTATCGCCATCGCCGTCGGCTTGCTCTGGCCCTTGCACGCCCGCGTCGCGGAGGATGCTGCGGTGGGCGGAGGAGGGGCTTGGCTGCTGGCCGCGGCAGCTGCCCCACTTGCGCTGCTCGCCGCGAGCCGGCTGGGCGCAGCCCTGGTGAATTGGCTGGCTACGCTGCTGGCGACGCCGCACCCGCTGCCACGCATGGACTTCTCGGCCGGCATCCCGCCGCAGTGGCGCACGCTGGTGGTGGTGCCGACCATGCTTACCAGTGCGGACAACGTCGACGAGCTGGTCGAGGCGCTGGAAGTACGCTTCCTGGCCAATCGCGACGACAGCCTGCATTTTGGCCTGCTCACCGACCTGCTCGACGCCCGCCAGCAGTCGCTGCCTGAAGATGCCGCGCTGGTCGAGCGTGCGCGCCTCAGCATCGATGCGCTCAACCGCAAATATGGCGATGGCCGGCCCAATGCCGCTGGCGACATCTTCTTCCTCTTCCATCGCCCGCGGCGCTGGAACCCGAAGGAAGGCGTGTGGATGGGGCATGAGCGCAAGCGCGGCAAGCTCGCCGAGCTCAACGCGCTGCTGCGCGGCATTCCCGCTGCCCGGGGCGCGGGCTTCGCGTGCGTGGTGGGCGATACCGCTGCGCTGTCCGGGGTGAAGTTCGTCATCACCCTCGACACCGATACCCAGTTGCCGCGCGATGTGGGTCGGGTGCTGGTGGCGGCCATGGCGCACCCGCTCAACCGCCCGCAGCACGATCGGCTCACGCGCCGTGTCGTTGCCGGCTACGGCATCCTGCAGCCCGCGGTGGCGATCAGCCTGCCGGGCGCCAGCCGCTCCCGCTATGCGCGCTTGAATGGTGGTGAACCGGGAGTCGATCCGTACACGCGGGCGGTGTCGGACGTGTACCAGGACCTCTTCGGCGAAGGCTCCTTCGTCGGCAAGGGCATCTACGATGTCGAAGCGTTCGAACACTGCCTCGGCGGCCGTCTGCCGCCAGATCGCATCCTCAGTCACGACCTGCTCGAGGGCTGCCATGCGCGATCCGGGCTGCTCAGCGACGTGTCGCTCTACGAGGACTATCCGGCGCGCTACGGCACGGACGTGAGCCGCCGTCAGCGCTGGATTCGTGGCGACTGGCAGCTCATCGCGTGGCTGCGGTCGCCCGTGCCGGTGCAGTGCGCCGAGCCCACGGCCGGCGAGGGTGGCGAAACCCGGGCCCCCTGTCGCGAGCCCAATCCGCTGTCGGCCCTGTCGCGCTGGAAGCTGTTCGACAACCTGCGCCGCAGCCTCGTCCCCGCGGCGCTGGTGCTGCTGCTGGTGCTGGGCTGGATCGTACCCGGCGTGGCATGGACGTGGACGCTGTCGGTGATCGCCATCGTACTGCTGCCGTCGGTGCTCG
>JAKJFB010000403.1 GCA_022705125.1 Pseudomonadota bacterium | reverse complement strand
CACAACCATGAAGATGCTCACCGGCCTGCTCGAACCGAGCGCCGGCGAGGCCCTGCTGCTCGGGCGCAGGCTGGACGCGACCAACATCGAGACGCGCCGCCGCGTGGGCTACATGTCGCAGTCCTTCTCGCTCTACGGCGAACTCTCGGTGCGCCAGAACCTCGACCTGCACGCGCGCCTCTTCCACCTGCCCGCGGACGAGGCCGCCTCCCGCATCGCCGAGCTCGCGCGCCGCTTCGACCTCGCCCCGGTTATGGACATCCAGCCCGACGCCCTGCCGCTCGGCCTCCGCCAGCGTCTGCAGCTCGCGGTGTCGGGCGTCGACCCGGTGGCGCGCGATGCGTTCTGGCGACTGCTCATCGAGCTGTCGCGGCGTGACCGGGTGACGGTCTTCATTTCCACCCACTTCATGAACGAGGCCCAGCGCTGCGACCGCATCTCGCTGATGCACGCGGGGCGCATCCTCGCCAGCGACACCCCGACCGCCCTCGCCGCCGCGCGCGGCTGCGAGCGCCTGGAGGACGCGTTCATCTCGTATCTGGAAGAGGCGAGCGGCGTCGCACCGCCCTCCGCGACTGCGCCTGCTGCAACGCCCGATCGCGACTTGCGTCGCTCCTACGGAACCATCACGCCCCCGGAGCCGCGACGTGGGAGCGACGCAAGTCGCGATTCAGGCGATGCCGACGCGACGGCGCGCGTTGCAGGCGCCGAAGCGAGCACGCCGATTCCGGGCACCGGAATCGCGACTCGCGTCGCTCCCACATCCCAGCCCGCCGATCGCCTCGCCCGCTTCAGCCTCGCCCGCCTGGCGAGCTTCTCGGCGCGCGAGGCCACCGAGCTGCGCCGCGATCCGGTGCGGCTCACGCTGGCGCTGCTGGGCAGCCTGGTGCTGATGCTGGTGATGGGCTACGGCATCACCATGGACGTCGAGGACCTGCACTACGCGGTGCTCGACCACGACCGCAGCGTCGCCAGCCAGAGCTACACCCTGCGCATCGCCGGCTCGCGCTATTTCCTCGAACAGGCGCCGCTCGAGGGCCACGCCGACCTCGACGCGCGCATGCGTGCCGGCAAGCTGGCGATGGCGATCGAGATCCCGCCCGGCTTCGGCCGCGACCTCGCGCGCGGCCACGCGCCGCAGGTGGCGGTGTGGCTGGACGGCTCGATGCCGCTGCGCGCCGAGCTTGCGCGCGCCTACGTCGGCGGCGTGCACGCACAGACCCTCGCCGACGTGATCGCCGAATCCGGCGCCGGCCCGGTGCGCGCGCTCGCCAGCGTCGAGCCGCGCTACCGCTACAACCCCGAGCTGCTCAGCCTGGTGTCGATGGTGCCCAAGGTGATCCCGCTGCTGCTGGTCTTCATCCCCGCCATGCTCACCGCGCTCGGCGTGGTGCGCGAGAAGGAGCTCGGCTCAATCCTCAACGTCTACACCACCCCGGTGACCCGGCTCGAGTTCCTGCTCGGCAAGCAGCTGCCCTACATCGCGCTGTCGATGTTCAACTTCGCGCTGCTCTTCGTGCTCGCGGTCACGCTCTTCCAGGTGCCGTTCAAGGGCAGCTTGCTCGCGCTCGCCACCGGTGCGCTGCTCTACGTCACCGCCACCACCGGCCTGGGCCTGCTCGCCTCCACGCTCACCAACAGCCAGATCGCCGCACTCGCCGGCACCTCGATCGGGACCCTGCTGCCGGCGATCCAGTTCTCCGGGCTGATGGACCCGGTGAGCGCGCTCGAAGGCGGCGGCTACTGGATCGGCGCGATCTACCCCACCACCCACTTCCTCACCATCGCCAGCGGCACCTTCTCCAAGGCGCTCGGCTTCGCCGACCTCGCCGGCGCCTTCGTGCCGCTCGCGCTCGCGATCCCCGTGCTCACGCTGCTGTCGGCGCTGCTGCTGAAGAAGCAGGCCAAGTGAGACCCGCCACCATGGTCCGCCATCCCATCCCCCGGCACCCGCCAGGCCCGCCTGGCCCGCCAGACGCACCAAACGCGCCGAGCCGGCCCGGCCCGCCGAACCACACGGGCCACGCGACTCGCACCACCCACCTGCGCAACACCTGGAACCTCGGCCTCAAGGAGTTCCGCAGCCTGTCGCGCGACCTCGCGATGGTCTTCCTGATCGTGTTCATGTTCAGCGCCTCGATCTACGCCGACGCGCGCGCCAAGCCGGAGAGCCTGTCGCGCGCCGCGATCGCGGTGGTGGACGAGGACGGCTCGCAGCTCTCCGGCCGCATCGTCGCCGCACTGCAGCCACCGCAGTTCCTGCCGCCCGAGCACGTCGGCCTCGCCGACATGGACCGCGGCCTCGACGCCGGCCGCCACACCTTCGTGCTCGACATCCCGCCCAACTTCCAGCGCGACGTGCTCGCCGGCCGCAGCCCGGCGCTGCAGCTCAACATCGACGCCACCCGCCAGGGCCAGGCGCAGACCGGCGCGGCCTACATCCAGAACATCCTCGCCGACGAGGTGCGCGCCTTCGTGCAGCGCATGCGCGCCCCGGCGCCGCAGCCGGTCGAGCTCGTGCCGCGCGCGATGTTCAACCCCAACCTCGAGGCGAGCTGGTTCGCCGCCATCAACGCCATCATCAACAACGTCACCATGCTCGGCATCCTGCTCACCGGCGCTGCACTGATCCGCGAGCGCGAGCACGGCACCATCGAGCACCTGCTGGTGATGCCGGTGACCCCGCTCGAGATCATGCTGTCGAAGATCTGGTCGATGGGCGTGGTGGTGCTGCTGGCCTCGTCCTTCTCGCTGCAGGTGATGGTGAAGGGTGTGCTCGGCATCACGGTGGCTGGTTCGGCGCTGCTCTTCGGCGCCGGCACCCTGCTCTACCTCTTCGCCGCCGCCTCGATCGGCATCTACATGGGCACGATCGCGCGCAGCATGCCGCAGTTCGGGCTGATGTCCATCCTGATCCTGCTGCCGCTGCAGATCCTCTCCGGCGGGGTGACTCCGCGCGAGAGCATGCCCGAGGCCATCCAGGCCATCATGGGACTGGCGCCGACCACGCACTACGTGTCGCTCGCGCAGTCCATCCTCTTCCGCGGCGCCGGGCTGGACGTGGTGTGGCCGGCCTTCGCGATGGTGGCGGCGATCGGCGCGGTCTTCCTGGCGCTGGCGCA
>JAKJFB010000402.1:253-3132 GCA_022705125.1 Pseudomonadota bacterium | reverse complement strand
ACAGGCCGTGCGCCGCCGCGTGCTGCTGCAGCCGGGCCGTGATCATGCCGGCCTCGACCGTGATCGAGCGTTCCTCGGCGTTGAATTCCACCAGGCGGTCCATGCGTTCCAGCGAGACCACGACTTCGCCCCGCGCCGCCACCGCGCCGCCGCTGAGACCGGTGCGCCCGCCCGAGGGCACCAGCGCGATGCCGTGCTCGCGCGCCAGGCGCACGATGGCCTGCACCTGCGCCGTGCTGCCCGGGCGCACCACGCAGCACGGCGCTGGCGGCACCAGCGTGGTGCGGTCGATGCCGTAGCGTGTGCGCGCCTCGTCGTCATCGAGGACGTGAGCGGCGCCTGCCACCTCGCGCAACGCGCGAATCACCTCAGCGTCCGTCAAAGCCATATCACCCGTATACCTGACAAGCCTGTAATGCGGATCGGCCGTCACGCCGCCTTATAGTGAACGGGCAATCCCATCCGTCCCAAGGAGAATAACAAATGGATCGCAGAGACTTCATGCTCGGCGCAGCGGCAATAGGCGGCGCCTCCGCACTGATGGCGAACGCGGCGCTGGGCAGCCAGACCGTGCCACCCGCGACCGCGACGGCCAGCACCACGGCGATGCAGGCTCTGCTGCGCAACATCGGCGAGTTGCAGGCACAGTACCTCAGTCCTGCCTACGGCATCACTTCCGCCGCGGATATCGCCGAGGGCCAGCGCCTGGTGCTGCACCTGCTCAACACCGCGCTCAACTTCTGGCTCGAGGCCGACCCGGAGTATCCGGTGTGGACGCCCTACACCCTGCCCTCGCGCAAGCTCCTCGGCGACAACCCGGACGCGCTGTATTACTTCGCGCCGGTGCGCGGCGATCGCAGCTACCGCATCCGCGGCAACCTGGCAGGCGCGACCTTCACCTCGTTCACTGTCGAGGGCGGCAGCGGCGCGGGCAACGCAGCGGGGAAGTCCACCGCGGCACTCGACGACATGGACATGCAGGTGGACCAGGACGGCAACTACGAGATCATCGCCAGCGCGTCGCGCCCGGCCCGCGGCAACTGGCTGCCACTGGCGAACGATTCAGGGCAGATCACGACGCGGCATTACTACGAGACCCGCAACAACATCGTGAACCAGACCGCCTTCCAGGTGCCGCTGCGCATCGAGGCGATCGACCCGGTACCACTGGCGCCGGCGCCCGGCGATGCGGAGATCGCGCGGCGCATAGACACCGTGAGCCGATTCGTTGGTGCGATGCTGGCGATGACCGTGGCGAGCTCCGCGGCGGGAAATGCCGCGCCTTCCTGGTTCTCGAAGGTGCCCAACAGCTTCAACGCGCCCGGCAAGTGGGTCAGCGAAACCGGTTACGGCAACCTGCACGCGCACTATGCCGCCGCTCCCTTCGTGCTGATGCCCGACGAGGCGCTGGTGATCGAGGGCGAACTGCCACAGTGCCGCTTCGCGAACCTGGTGCTGTGGAACCGCTACATGCAGACCTTCGACTACACGCGGCGCCAGGTCTCGGTGAACCGCGCGCAGATGACGTTCGATGCCAACGGGCGTTACACGCTCGTGCTGGCGCACCGCGACCCCGGCCTGCCCAACTGGCTGGATACCGAGGGGCGCGTGAGCGGCATCATGTACTGGCGTTTCCTGCTCGCCAGCGGCACCGTGCCCACGCCGAGCGCGCGCGTGGTGAAGTTCGTCGAGATCGCCAAGGCGTGAAGCACTCGATCCACGGCCCCATTTACCGCGCGGGATCGCGATGACTTTCGTGCCGCGGGCGCTTCCGCCGATCCGGGCGCTGAACGGCCTGCTCGGCCTGTTGCCGCGCGCCTCGCTCTCCCCCGCGGCGCTGATCGACCGCGCCCGGCGCCGGACCGGGCTCACCGACTTCGGCCCGGACGGGCCGCACGACGAGGGGCTCACGGTCCTGTGCAATGCCCTGGAGCAAGAGGCCGCCCTGACCCCGCTCGGCAGGCTGCTCGCGCGCCAGATGCTGGTGCAGGCGCTGGCCTGCCAGCTACAACTGCAGGACTGGTTGTATCGCGAACCCGCGATCCTGGAGGCGCCGATCCGGCATCCGCTCGTGATCGTGGGAATGCCACGCACCGGCACCTCGATACTGCACGAACTGCTGGCACTGGATCCGTCGAACCGCTGCCCGTCGACGTGGGAGGTGGCGCATCCCTTCCCGCCACCGCAAAGCGCGAGCTATGCCAGTGATCCGCGCATCGCGCGCCACGCGCGTGAGCTGCGCATCTCCGAGTACCTCATGCCCGGCGTGCAGAACATGCACCGCATGGGCGCCTCGCTGCCGCAGGAGTGCGTGGCCATCACGGCGCAGATCTTCGTCAGCATGCAGTACAACACCATCTTCCACGTGCCCTCCTATACCCGCTGGCTGGAGCACGGCGCCGACCACGTGCGCAGCTACCGCTATCACCGGCGCTTCCTGCAGTACCTGCAATGGCATCACCGCGGCGAGCGCTGGGTGCTGAAGTCGCCGGCACACCTGTGGACGCTCGAGGCGCTGCTGCAGGTCTACCCCGACGCGTGCCTGGTGCAGACGCACCGCGATCCGCTGCGCATCGTGTCCTCGCTGGCGAGCATGCTGCCCACCCTGCGCGGTGCCTATACGCGCGGCGCCGATCCGCAGGCCGTGGCGCGCGAGTGGTCGCGCAACTGCGCCAGCGCGCTGGATGCCTCGGTGGCCTCGCGCCGTGGCGGCGCGGTCCCCTCGCCAAGGGTCTGCGATATCCAGTTCCGCGAGTTCATGCGGGATCCGGTGGCCGAAGTGCGGCGCCTCTACGCGCAGTTCGATATCCCGTTCCATCCGGACTTCGAAGCGTCAATCCGTCGTTACCTCGCGGAGAACCCCGCGAGCAAGCACGGCG
>JAKJFB010000402.1:0-243 GCA_022705125.1 Pseudomonadota bacterium | reverse complement strand
CCGCCATGCCTTTGCCGACACCGGTCTCGATCCCGTGCAGGAGCGGCAGAGGGTCAGCGACTACCAGGGCTACTTCGCCGTGCCCTCGGAAGACTGACGGCACCGGATCAGCGTGCGATCGAGCATCCCGACTTCCGCCAAAGCCCGGCTGCAAGCCACCATCAAGTATTGAAGTCCTCGCCGGCGACCGTCACGGGTGGCAGACCGTAAATCGAAGCCGTCGCCTGGCTGAGGCCGTTGATC
>JAKJFB010000401.1 GCA_022705125.1 Pseudomonadota bacterium | reverse complement strand
GGAGACAGACAGCGAAGTCGTGGTGATCCATGTGCTGGCGCGCGAGGCCGGGGGGTTTCCCGGCGAGGCGCTGGTGAAGATCTTCCACGCCTGCGATGTCCGCCACGGCGAGATGGATATCTTCCACCGCCACGAGCAGGAGAAGGGCCAGGGGCCGGTGCAGTTCAGCGTGGCGAACGTGTCGCGCCCCGGCACCTTCGACATCGCGGCCATGGACGCGCTGCACCTGCCCGGGCTCAGTTTCTTCCTGCGCCTGCCCGGGCCGACGCGCCCGCTCGAGGCCTTCGACTGCATGCTCGAGACGGCGCGCGTCGTGGCGCGCAATCTCGACGGCGAACTGCAGGACGAGAGCCACAGCGTGTTCACCACGCAGACCGCCGAGCATTGCCGCCAGCGCATCCGCGAGTTCGCGCACCGCAACTCGCGCGCGCGGCGCTAGCCTTGTCCCCGCCGGGGCCGGGGCCGGGGCCGGGGCCGGGGCCGGGGCCGGGGCCGGGGGTCGCGGGCGCGGAGCCGCCGCGATGAGCCCTGGCGCCGATGCCGCCGGGGAGATCGAGCGGCTGCGCGAGCAGATCCGCCACCACAACCACCGCTACTACGTCCTCGACGACCCGCTGATCCCGGACAGCGAGTACGACCGGCTCCTGCACCGGCTCCAGGAGCTCGAGCGCGCGCATCCCGAACTGGTCAGCGCGGATTCCCCGACGCAGCGCGTCGGCGCCGGGCCGCTGGCGGTCTTCGCGACGGTGCGTCACGAGATCCCGATGCTGTCGCTGGACAACGTCTTCAGCGACGATGAACTGCGCGCCTTCGATCGGCGCGTGCGCGAGCGCCTCGGCGACGAGGCGGGCGTGGACTACTGCTGCGAGCCCAAGCTCGACGGTGTGGCGGTCAGCATTGTCTACGAGCACGGCGTGCTGGTGCGCGCCGCGACGCGCGGCGACGGCACGACGGGCGAGGACATCACCGCGAACGTGCGCACCATCGCCTCGGTACCGTTGCGCCTGCCGGCGGCGGTCCCGCCGCAGCGCCTCGAAGTGCGCGGCGAGGTGTACATGCCGCACCGGGGCTTCGAGGAGATGAACCGGCGCGCCGCGCAGCGCGGCGAGAAGACCTTCGTGAACCCGCGCAACGCCGCCGCCGGCAGCCTGCGCCAGCTCGACCCGCGCATCACCGCGGCGCGCCCGCTGGAGTTCTGCGCCTACGGTCTGGGCGTGCTCGATGGTGCCTCGATGCCGTCCACGCAGTCGGGGGCGCTGGCGTGGCTGCGCGAGCTCGGTGTGCGCACCAGTGGCGAGTTGCGTGTCGCGCGCGGTGTCGAGGAGTGCCTGGCCTATTACGCGCAGATGCAGGAGCGGCGCGCGTCCCTGCGCTACGACATCGACGGCATCGTGTTCAAGGTCGACAGCGTGGCGCTGCAGCAGCGGCTCGGCTTCGTGTCGCGGGCGCCGCGCTGGGCGGTCGCGCACAAGTTTCCGGCGCAGGAGGAAATGACCACGCTGCTCGGGGTGGAGTTCCAGGTCGGGCGCACCGGCGCGATCACGCCGGTGGCGCGGCTGGCGCCGGTGTTCGTGGGCGGCGTCACGGTCAGCAACGCCACCTTGCACAACATGGACGAGGTGCGCCGCCTCGGGCTGATGGCCGGCGACACCGTGATCGTGCGCCGTGCCGGCGACGTGATCCCGCAGGTGGTGCGCGTGCTCGAGGAGCAGCGTGCGCCGCACGCGCGCGCGATCGCGCTGCCCGTGAACTGCCCGGTGTGCGGGTCGCCGGTCGAACAGGGCGAGGGCGAAGCGGTGGCACGCTGCTCCGGCGGGCTGGTGTGCGCCGCGCAGCAGAAGGAGACCATCCGCCACTTCGCCTCGCGCCGCGCCCTGGACATCGAGGGGCTGGGCGAGAAGCTGATCGAGCAGCTGGTCGACCAGGGCGTGGTGCGCAATGTCGCCGACATCTACGCGCTCGACGAGGCGACGCTGGCGGGACTGGAGCGCATGGGCGAGAAATCGGCGCGCAAGCTGCTCGCCGCGATCGCGCGCAGCAAGCGCACGACCTTCGACCGTTTTCTCTACGGGCTCGGCATGCGTGAAGTGGGCGAGGCGACGGCGCTCGCGCTGGCACGGCACTTCGGCACGCTGGAGGCGCTGCTGGCGGCCGATGCCGGTGAGCTGCAACAGGTGCCGGACGTAGGCCCGGTGGTCGCGGGGCACGTGGTCGCGTTCTTCGCGGTGCCCGAGAACCGCGCGCTGATCGGGCGGCTGCTCGAGGCCGGCATCGCGTGGCCGGCGGTGGAGAAGCCGGGCGCCTCGGCGCCGCTGGCCGGCAAGACGGTGGTGCTCACCGGCACGCTCGAGGCAATGACGCGCGAGGAGGCCGGCGAGCGGCTCGCGCGCCTCGGCGCGAAGGTGGCCGGCAGTGTCAGCGCGCGCACGCATATCGTGATCGCCGGGCCCGGTGCGGGCTCCAAGCTGGCACGCGCCGAGGCGCTGGGAATCGAGGTCTGGGACGAGGCGCAACTGCTTGATTTCCTGAGCCGCAACGGCGCCGATTGAGGCGCCGGCGATTGCGTCAAATTTACGCATTCTTTAGCCCAAATGAAGGAAGCGCCGCCCGCAGTGCTGGTTTACGATGCCCTGCTAATTGCGTGGGTCCCGGATCGCGTTTCCGGTGCCTGCGAATAGCCACAGCAATCACGGTGAAAAGACCTTGAAACCCACCGACATCAGCGATCCCGAATATTTCCACAAGGTTGTCGACTGCCAGTACGCGTGCCCGGCACACACGCCGGTTCCCGAGTACATCCGGCTGATTGCCGCGGAGCGCTACAGCGACGCGTACATGGTCAACTGGGAGTCGAACGTGTTCCCGGGCATCCTCGGGCGCACCTGCGACCGGCCCTGCGAGCCGGCCTGCCGGCGCGGGCGCCTCGAGAAGGAGCCGGTGGCGATCTGCCGCCTCAAGCGCGTGGCCGCCGACAACAAGGGCTCGGTCAAGGAGCGCATGCCGAAGGCGCCGCGGCGCCACAACGGCAAGCGTGTGGCGCTGGTCGGCGGCGGCCCGGCCTCGCTCACGGTTGCGCGCGACCTCGCGCCGCTCGGTTACGAGCTCGACCTCTACGATGACCAGGGGAAGGGTGGC
>JAKJFB010000400.1 GCA_022705125.1 Pseudomonadota bacterium | reverse complement strand
GTTGCGCCACCGGAGCGATCGGGCCGGCGCCACCGACACCGCCGGCGTAACCGGCGTCGCTCCGGAATCGGCGTTCGATGAAATCGGCCGTGGCGCCGGCCTCGGTCAGCCACTCACGCTGCGCGGTGACGCGATACAGCTGCAGGAAGGCGCGGCCCGCGGCCAGGTTGTCGGCGAGGAAGGGGCCGCCGCGGTCGTTCGCATCGTGCCGGAAGCCGCCTTCGCCGTTCGCACGCTCGGCGTGCACCCAGCGCATGGCGCGTTCGGCAGCCGCGAGCGCGGCGGCGTCATCGCTGGCCTCATGCAGCACGGCATAGGCTTCCGCGATTGCCGCCGTGGCTTGCGTGTAGCGAGCGCGAAGTACTCTGCGCTGTGTTCACCCGGGCGCAGGTCGGCATCCTGGCTGGCGTAGTAGCCGCCCTCGGGTGCGGCAAGAAAATGTTCGATGTAGCCACGGATCGAGCGCGCCACGTCCCGATACCGCGCCTCGCCGGTCTGGGCGTAGGCCAACGCATACAGGCGCAGGTACTCGGCCTGAAGAACGGCGAGCTTCTCGAAATGCGGATGATTCCAGTCGCCGCCGGTCGAGTACTGGTAGACCCCGCCCCAGGCCGGATCGAGCAGCGCGCGCGCTGCATCGAGGGTTTTCCGCGCGGCGAGGCCCTGTGCAACGTCGCCGCGCGCGGCGAGGCCGAGGGCGTACTCGACGCTGTCGCGATCCACGTACTTCTGGTCGATCCGCAGTCCGCCGCGTTCGTCGTCGTAGGTGTCGAGGTGGCGGCGCTGCAACTCGGCGCGCACGGTTGCGCCCAAGCCCGAGGCGGGCGTGTCGTCCACCGCCACCCGCGCCGCCGCGCGCTCGGGATCGGGATCGGCCTTGATCGCGGCGAGCAGGCGCTGCATCGGCAGCGGCGCAATGTAGCCCTGTCGCTTCACGATCTCGCGTCCCTCGGGGTCGAACACGATCGTGGCCGGCCATCCGTAGTCGCGGTAGCGGTTCGCGAGATCCGGGCGCGCATCCTGGTCGATACGCAGCGGCACGTAGTCGCGCGCGAGCGCCGCGATCACACCCTCGTCGGCATAGGTGCGCGCATCCATGACGTGGCACCAGTGGCACCACACGGCTTCCAGGTAGAGCAGCACGAAGCGGCGTTCGTGCCGCGCCAGTTCGAAGGCCGCGGCCTCGTCGCGCAACCACGGTACCGCGGAGGCCGCGACAGGCGCGCAGGTCGCCGGCGGAATCGAACAGAGCAAGGCCGCCAGCAGCAGCAGGCGTGGGATGACGGACATGGGGCAAGGGATGGCGCCGCGGCACGCGACACCATCATGCGAACGCAAGCGGCGCGATGCCGGCGTGAAGGCGCGAGCGACTCAGCCCGGAGCGCGCAGCGCCACGAAGCGCCCTTCGAACGACGTGACCACGGCGCCCTGTGCATCACGGGCTTCGGCCACCAACTGCGCGCGCGCCTTGCCGCGCGCCGCGTAGGCCGAGCGGAAGGACTCCCAGTCCTGCTCCGGCGCCAGGCGTGCCTCGATCTGCAGTTCGTCGTACAGCGGCTTGAGATAGCGCAGGTGGGAATCCTGCACATAGACCTCGGCCACGTGCCCGATCTCCTCCAGCTTGAGCGTGGTCAGGCCCCAGGCCGCGAGCGTCAACACGCTGGCGAGGCTGCCACCGAATGCCGAGCCCTTGTCATTGACGTTGCGCGCAAGCGGCGCGCGCAAGCGCAGCATGTCGCCGTCATAGGCGGCCACGGCGAGGCCGATGGCACGCACCGGCGGCATCGACAGCAGTTTGTGTTCGAGCGCGTGCAACTGCGCGCTCCGGGGATCGGGAGCGATTTCGGGGGAGGCAAGCATGGGGCGCAACGAAGGGGACGGCGGCGTAAGCTTGACCCATGTCGAGTGCGTCCGTCAGCCCCTACTTGAGCGTACGGACCGTGATCGTGCTGCGTGCGGCGGCGCATGGTGGCGCGCTGCGGCGCGCCATCGCGGCCCGTGGTGCCACGCCCTTGTTGCTGCCGGCGTTGCGGCTGCAGCCGATACCGGACGCGGATGCCGCGCGCCATGCGTTGCGCGGCGCCTTGCTGGCGGCGCAATTGATCTTCACCAGTCCGGCCGCCGTGCGCCATGCCGCACAGCTCCTGCCCTTGCGCAGCGAGGGCACGCGTCGCGCATACGCTGTGGGTCGCGGCACCGCGCGTGCCTTGCTGCGACATGGCGTGGACGCCATCCACCCCGGCGCCGGCGCGATGCACAGCGAGGGCTTGCTGGCACTGCCCGATTTCGCCGCGGCGCACTACGCGCGCGGCGGCGATGTCGGCCTGGTGACGGCGCCGGGCGGTCGCGGCCTGATCGCACATGCGCTGCGCGCGCGCGGCGCGCAGCTGCGCGTGGCCGAGGTCTATCGACGCCTGCCGCCACGCTTCGACCGCCGCCACTTCGCTGCGCTGCGCGCCAGCGCCACGCCGCGCGCCCTGTTGTTGAGCAGTGCGGAAGCCCTGCGGAACACCCTGGATGCACTCCCGGCCGACCTCGCGGCGCTGCTGCGCGAGTCCGTGGTGGTGGCAAGCAGCACGCGCCTCGCCCGCTGCGCGCAGGAGCTGGGCTTCGCCTCGGTCATCCACGCGCAAGCGCCCGATCCGGATTCGATGCTCGACGCGCTAGCGGCGTCGGATCGCTGACCGCAGGCTTCGCGGCAGCGCAACAACGTCGCGTCTATCCGGTAGCATGGCGGCCATTCCCCGCGCCGTGTTTGCGCCCTGAGCTTCGAGCCGTGAGCGACGAGACTCCCGCCCCCATTCCCGCCGCCACCCCACCCGGCACGCGCCCTCGTCGCGCCTGGGGCGGCGTGATCCTGCTGCTGCTCGTGGTGATCGCCGGCCTCTGGCTCGGGCTTGAGTGGCGCAGCCAGTCCGCGCGCGAGGCGCAGCGCGACGATGCCGGCGCGGCCTTGCGGCAGCGCGTGGACGCACTCGAGGCGGCGCTTGATGGTGTTCGACGCAGCACCCGGGCCCTGGAAACGCGGGCCGCCGACAATGCCGCCACCAATACCGTGTTGCGCGAGGAGCTGCTGGGCATGGGCGAGCGGGCCGCGCTGCTGGAGGATGCGGTTGCGCGCCTCGCCGACAATCGCC
>JAKJFB010000003.1:16418-29864 GCA_022705125.1 Pseudomonadota bacterium | reverse complement strand
GCTCCGCGTCGCTCAGCGAGGCCACGCGCAGCTGCGCCTGCTGTGGCTCCACGCCGAGCTCGATCATCGCGCTGCGCACGTCCTCGCGCGCCAGCGTTGCGCTCACCGCGGCGATGCGTTGCTCGCGCGCGTCCATCGTCACCGCCTGTTGCGTATCGATGACCGCCGCGGCGACCCCGGTGCTGAATCCCGCGCAGACAAGGCTGCCCGACAGGGCGATTGCGACCAGTTTCTTGCGCATGTTCCATTCCTCCCGGACCGTTGCTTTTCGTGCGGCGCCCGAAGCGCGAGGCGCGAGCATAAGAGCACGGTTTGGCCATGTCCACCGTGAATCCGCGCCGCGGGCCGCTCGCGTGGCGCAGGTCACGGATTGGCGTGGCGCGTGGTGGCGCTTGCCGTCGTTCAGGCCTGTTTCCTGCGCGCGACGGCGGGCCTGGCCTCCTGCATGGCGGCGCGCACCAGCGCGCGCACGGTCCAGCTCTTGAGCTCGCGCGCCGCCTGCTCGTCGATCTGCAGGATATCGCTGCAGACGATCATCGACTCGGTGCCGAAGACCAGCGCCAGTGCGCGGCAGAGTCGCCGGAAGGCGGCCGGATCGAGTTCGGCGCGCGCCGGTTCCAGGGCGGCCTCGATCAGCGGTGTGCGGCGGTTCTGGCGCCGGGGCACCGCCTCGGCCGGCTCCCGGGCCAGCGAGTGCGCCAGCATCAGGCGCAGTTGCCGCGCGTTGCGATAGCTCATGCGGTGCAGGGCGGCCTCGGCGCGGTCGATGCGCGCCTCGGCCTCGCGCGAATCGTCGCCGGCGAACAATGCCGCGGGATCCGGCGTCTCGCCCTGCAGCGGTGCCTCGAGCAGCAGCGCCTCCAGCGTCGGGAAGTAACGGTAGGCTGTCGCGCGCGAGACCATCGCGGCCGCCGCGATCTCGTCCATGCCGGGCGTGCGCCCGTCCTCCAGCAGCCTGGCGGCGGCGACGAGCAGGTCCTTGCGTGTGCGCAGGCGCTGGTTGGCGCGGCGCTCGCCCGGAGGTCTGTTCATGGTCGATCAGACCGGTGCCAGCTGCTGCTGGATCGCGGCGAGATCTACCCAGACGTTCTCGCGCCCGATGCGCCCGGCGGGGGTGAACTCGATCAGGTGCAGCAGCCGGAACTCGAGCGCCCGACCGTGTCCCTCGACGCCGAAGGGGCGTCCGGCCGCGGTGCCGCGCCAGAGCGACTCATCGACCAGGAAGTTCTCGCCATACAGGCGCTTGACGCATTGCACCTGGCCGTCGGCGAGGTCGGCGAAGAGCCGTTCGTAGAAGGGGCGCGCATTGTCGGGCCCGAAGGTGGGGCCGCCGGGCCAGCCGACGATATCGTGGATCACGTCCGGGGCCAGCGTGGCGACCACGCCGTCGATATCGTCCGCGGCCTCGTAGCCGAAATGCTCGTCGATGGCCCGGTCCATCTGCTGTGTGGTGAGTGTCATGGCGGTATCCTCGATAAGAGATTTTGGGCTCACAGTGAGACGATAGTCTCATGAATATCGAAAGTCCAGCCCCCACGATGGACCGCCCGACGCCGCGTCAACCGGCGTCCCGGCTTGCCCGCAGGCCTGGCGCGCAACGCCGCGCGCACGCCGCGCAGGATGCATCCACCGGGGCGATATCGCTGTGTAAAGCCGCGGGACGGCGCCGCCCGCGACGCGCGCGATCGGGCACAATACCGGTTGTTGTGGAACCAGCGGAGCGCGCACGTGAATACCAGGAAGGCCGGGTTGCTGTCGCTGATCGTGCTGCTTCTCGCGCTGCTGTTCGCCCTCGACCTCGATCGCCTGCTGACGCTCGAAGGCATCAAGGCCAGCCGGGCCGGGCTTGCGCTGCTGCTGGAGCGCTCGTGGCCGTTGGTCGCGGCGGGCTATTTCCTGCTCTACGTGCTGATCGCCGCGGTGTCATTTCCCGGCGCGGCGGTGATGAGCCTCGCGGGGGGAGCGCTGTTCGGCCTGGCGTGGGGCACTCTGCTGGTGTCCTTTGCGTCTTCCATCGGTGGGACGCTCGCGTTCCTGGTCGCGCGCTACCTGTTGCGCGATGCGGTGCAGCGGCGCTTCGCCGGGTGGTTGCGCGCCGTCGACGAGGGCTTCGCGCGCGATGGCGCGTTCTACCTGTTCACGCTGCGGCTGCTGCCGCTGCCGTTCTTCCTGGTCAACCTGGTGATGGGGCTGACGCCTATCCGCGTGCGCACCTTCTACTGGGTCAGCCAGCTGGCGATGCTCGGCGCCACGCTGGTGTACGTGAACGCAGGCACGCAACTCGCGCGCGTCGAGGCGCTGTCCGATATCGTCTCGCCCTCGCTGCTGCTGTCCTTCGCGCTGCTGGGCGTGTTCCCCCTGATTGCCCGGCGCGTGCTCGCGGCGCTGCAGGCGCGCCGGGCGTACGCGAAATGGCAGCGCCCGCGTCGCTTCGAGCGCAACCTGGTGGTGATCGGCGCCGGCGCGGCGGGGCTGGTCAGCGCCTACATCGGGGCCACGGTGAAGGCCAGCGTCACGCTGATCGAGGCGCGGCGCATGGGCGGGGACTGCCTCAACACCGGTTGCGTGCCGAGCAAGGCGCTGATCCGCAGCGCGCGGCTCGCGCACGAGATGCGCCATGCCGGGCGGTTCGGGCTGGAGGCGCTCGAGCCGCGCGTCGAGTTCAGGCGCGTGATCGCCCGGGTGCAGGAGGTGGTGCGCGCGATCGCGCCGCACGACAGCGTGGAGCGCTACAGCGCGCTGGGTGTCGAGGTGCTCGAGGGGCACGCGCGCATCGTCGATCCGTGGACCGTGGAGGTGCATTCCGGCGACGGCCGGACACGCCGCCTCACGACACGCGCGATCGTTATCGCCGCGGGCGCCGAACCGTACGTGCCGCCGCTGCCGGGACTGGACGAAGTGGGCTATCTGACCAGCGACACGCTGTGGGATGCGCTGGCCGCGATGGAGCGGCCACCGCAGCGCCTCGTGGTGCTCGGCGGCGGCCCGATCGGCTGCGAGCTGGCGCAGTGCCTGCAGCGCCTCGGTTCGCAGGTGACGCAGGTCGAGCTGATGGAGCGCTTGCTGGCACGCGAGGATCCCGAGGTCGCGCACGGCGTGCAGGACGCGCTCGCGCGCGACGGCGTCGAGGTGCTGTGCGGCTGGCGCGCGGTGCATTGCGAGCGCGTCGGCGAGCACAGGTTCCTCGTCGTCGAGCGCGAGGGCGTGCAGCGTCGCCTCGGCTTCGACGCGCTGCTCTGCGCGGTGGGGCGCAAGGCGCGCCTCGGCGGCTATGGCCTCGAGGAACTGGGCGTGCCTGTCGCCGGCACCGTGGTGGTGAACGAATACCTCGAGACGCTGTACCCGAACATCTATGCCGCCGGCGACGTCGCGGGACCGTTCCAGTTCACGCACGCCGCGGCGCACCAGGCGTGGTACGCCGCGGTCAACGCGCTGTTCGGCGCGGCGTGGAAGTTCCGCGCCGACTACCGCGTGATCCCGGCTACCACCTTCACCGATCCCGAGGTCGCGCGCGTGGGCCTGAACGAGCAGGACGCGCAGGCGCGCGGTATCGCGTACGAGGTGACGCACTATGGCATCGACGACCTCGACCGTGCCATCGCCGACGGCGCGGCCGAGGGTTTCGTGAAGGTGCTGACGGTGCCGGGCAAGGACCGCATCCTCGGTGCCACGATAGTCGGCGCGCACGCGGGCGAACTGCTCGCGGAGTTCGTGCTCGCGATGCGCCACGGGCTCGGGCTGAACAAGATCCTCGGCACCATCCACACCTACCCGACGCTGGCCGAGGCCAACAAGTACGCCGCCGGCGAATGGAAGCGCGCGCACGCGCCCGGGCGCCTGCTGCGCTGGGTCGAACGCTACCATGCCTGGCGGCGCGGGTAGGCCCGTGGGTCGCCATTCATGGCGACGACAGCATCGAATGTCGGCATGAATGCCGATCCACATTCAGGAGGTGATGAGATGCACGAGATCGTCCAGGACTATTACGGCAAGACCCTGCAGGCTACCGCAGACCTCAAGACCACCGCCTGCTGCGACATCAGCGCGGTGCCGGCGTGGCTGAAACCCCTGCTCGGGCGCATCCACCCCGAGGTGCTGTCGCGCTACTACGGCTGCGGGCTGGTGTGTCCGCCGCTGCTGGAGGGCTGCCGTGTGCTCGACCTCGGTTGCGGCTCGGGGCGCGACGTCTATGCGCTGGCCCAGCTCGTGGGCCCATCGGGCGAAGTGGTCGGCATCGATATGACTGCGGAGCAACTGGCGGTTGCCGCGCGCCACCGCGCCTGGCACGCCGAGGCCTTCGGCTACGCCAATGTGTGTTTATTGCAGGGCTACATCGAGCGGCTCGAGGAACTCGGTCTCGAACCCGGCAGCTTCGATGTGATCGTGTCGAACTGCGTGGTGAACCTCTCGCCGGACAAGGACGCGGTGCTGCGCGGCGTTCACCGCCTGTTGAAGGAGGGCGGCGAGTTCTATTTTTCCGATGTCTACGCCGACCGGCGCGTGCCGGCGTCTGTGCGCAACGATCCGGTGCTGTATGGCGAGTGCCTCGGAGGCGCGCTGTACTGGAACGACTTCCTGCGTCTCGCGACGCGTCACGGCTTTCACGACCCGCGCCTCGTCGAGGATCGCCCGCTCGCGGTGACCGATCCCGCGCTCGCCCTGCGCACTGGCAACCTGCGCTTCTTTTCCGCGACCTACCGGCTGTTCCGCATCGCGGCGCTGGAATCGGCGTGCGAGGACTTCGGTCAGGCCGTGGTTTACCGCGGCAGCATTCCCGAGCAGCCGCACCGTTTCCAGCTCGACAAGCACCACGACATCGAGACGGGGCGCGTGTTTCCGGTGTGCGGCAACACCTGGCGCATGCTCGCCGAGACGCGCTTCGCGCCGCATTTCGATTTCATCGGCGATTTCTCCCGCCACTGCGGGCTGTTCGCCGGCTGCGGCGGTGCGCTGCCCTTCGATACGGAACCGGATGCGACGACGGTGTCCGGCAGTTGCTGCTGATCGTGCGTTGCGGTGGGTGCCGCTTCAGCCGGACCTACTGAGCCCGCTGTTGCGCGCGTTGCAGCACCAGCAGGTACGCGCCCCACGCCAGTGCCGCGAGCATCACCAGCGCGCCCAGCGTGAAGCTCGTGCGCGCCAGCGCGTAGCAGCTGTCGACGGCATCGAGCATCGAGAGCAGGTTGCCCCAGTCGTGGCTTTCCTCACCGCCGCCGCCTACCAGCGGCAGCACGCGGTACTCGGCGTCGCGGATGTAGGGCGCCAGGTCCACGAAATTCTGCCCGCACCACCACAACGCGACCGCCGCCGCGAAGTTATCGCGCTGGCGCACGGCGAACACCGCGAGCAGCGCCAGCGGCAGCAGCACCTGGAACAGGCTGCCGCCGAGGATGCCCATGAACTCGCCGAACGGACGGAAGAACAGGTGGCCGAACTCGTGGAAGGCGAGGTTCGCGCCGTGCAGGAACGAGCCGCCGATGCTCTCCCAGTCGATGCCGTTCACGATGAACTTCACGCTCCACAGCGCGAGCGCGGCCAGCAGCGCCGCGCGGCCCCAGAACGCGGCCGGTTCGACGCGCTCCGGCATCTCGAGCAGCTGTTGGCGCAGGCGCGCGAGTAACGGGCCGTGGTCGTCTTCTTCGGGTGCTGCCTGTCCGGGGGATGCCGGCACTGGCGCCGCGGGGCGCGCGCTGCCACCCCGGCGTGCCTGCCACTTGGCGTAGGCGATGCCGCATGCGGGGCAGATGCCCTCGTGCACGTGACTCTCGGCGCGCGTGCGCGCGTGACCGCATTTCGGGCAGCGCGTCATCGGCCGCGTATTCCCGGTCCGGGGCGAAGCGGACCGTTCACATCCAGTGCACTCGCATGCGCCGGAGCACGGCCTTCTCGGCCTCCACCGCGAGGAACTTCGCCGCGCCCAGCAGCGCGATCAGCAGCCACGAGCTGCCGTCGAGCGCGGTGGTCTGGAATGCCTTCTGCAGCGGCGGGGCATAGGTGAACAGTGCCTGCATGCCGAGCAGCAGGATGCCCATCCACAGCGCCACCTTGTTGCCGGAGAGGATGTCGCGTGTAAACGCGGACGCGGTGAAACGGCGGACATTGAACAGGTAAACCAGTTCGCCCACCACGAGCATGTTCACGGCCGCCGTCCGGGCGGTCTCGATGCTGGCGCCGCGCGCGAGTTCCCATTCGAAGACGGTGAAGGTCACCGCCATCATCAGCAGGCTGACGTAGGCGATGCGCGCGGCCAGCAGCGGTGTGACCAGTGCTTCGGTCGGGGGGCGCGGGGGCCGGTCCATGACGCCCGGCTCTGCGGACTCGAAGGCCAGAGCCAGCGCCAGCGTGACGGTGGTGACCATGTTCACCCACAGGATCTGACCGGCCGTCACCGGCAGGGCCAGGCCGGCGAAGACCGCGAGCAGGATCACGCCGGCCTCGCCGCCATTCGTGGGCAGTATGAAGAGCAGCGACTTCTTGATGTTGTCGAACACCACGCGGCCCTCGCGCACGGCGCGGGTGATGGTCGCAAAATTGTCGTCGGTCAACACCAGGTCGGAGGCCTCGCGCGCGGCGTCGGTTCCCTTCCGCCCCATGGCCACGCCGATGTCCGCCGCCTTCAGAGCGGGCGCGTCATTCACGCCATCGCCGGTCATGGCCACCAGTTCGCCGCGCGCCTGCAGTGCGGCCACCAGGCGCAGCTTGTGCTCGGGGCTGGCGCGCGCGAACACATCGGTCGACTCGGCGCGCTGCGCCAGGGCTGCGTCGTCGAGCATCTCGATGAGTTCGCCGCTCAGCGCGTTCTCGGCCTCCAGTCCCAGTTGGCGGCCGATCGCCGCCGCGGTGATTCCGTGGTCGCCGGTGATCATCTTCACGCGCAGTCCTGCGCGATGGCACTCCGCCACCGCGGCTACTGCCTCCTCGCGCGGCGGGTCGATCAGCCCGACCAGGCCGAGCAGCGCGAAGCGCGGCGTGATATCGCTCATCGCGATCGCCGTGGTGCCTGCGGGCAGGGCGCAGCGTGCGAGGGCCAGTACGCGCTGGCCGTCATTGGCCGCCTCGTGCATGCGTGCTTCCCAGGCCGCGGCGTCGGGTCGCTCGCCGCCGGCTTCTTCCACGCAAAGCTCCAGCACGCGCTCGGGCGCTCCCTTCAGCAGGATGAAGGCGTGCCCCTCGTGGTCGTGGTGCAGCGTCGCCATGAATCGATGCTCGGACTCGAACGGAATCTCGTCGATCCGCGGCTTTGCTGTCACATCCTGCGGGTCGATTCCGGCCTTGAGCGCCAGCGAAAGCAGCGCGCCCTCGGTCGGATCGCCAGCGAGGAGCCAGCCCGCGTCGGGGTCGTGCAGTAGACGGGCATCGTTGCAGAGTAACGCGCACTGCGCGAGCACCTGCAGGGGCTCGCATCGGGCAGGGTCTATCGCCTCGTCGCCGCAGTGGAAGCCGCCCTCCGGCGCGTAGCCGACGCCGCTCACGCCGAGCGTCTGGCCGGGCAGCATCACGCTCGTCGCGGTCATTTCGTTGCGCGTCAGCGTGCCGGTCTTGTCCGAGCAGATCACGGTCACCGAACCCAGCGTTTCCACGGCCGGCAGGCGGCGCACGATAGCGCGATTTCGCGCCATCGTGCGCGTGCCGATGGCCAGCACGATGGTGACTATCGCGGGCAGTCCCTCGGGGATGGCCGCCACCACCAGCCCGACCACCGCGAGGAAGATCTCGAGCACCGGCATGTCGCGCAGAAAATAGCCGAACAGGAAGGTGACCAGGCCGAGCGCGATGATGAAACCGGTGATCTGGCGCGCGAACTGGTCGAGCCGGCGCGTCAGCGGCGTGACCAGCGACTGCACCTCGCCGACCAGCGTGCCGATGCGGCCGATCTCGGTCCCTTGTCCCGTCGCGACGACCAGCCCGCGTGCCTGGCCGAAGCTCACCACGGTGCCCGCGTACGCCATGCAGGAACGGTCGGCGACGGCGGCGTCCGCGGCGACTGCGGCAGTGCCCTTTTCCACGGGCACCGATTCGCCGGTCAGCGCCGCTTCGTTGATCCTGAGGTTCTTCTCGCGCAGCAGCCGCAGGTCCGCCGGCACGCGCGTGCCCGACTCCAGCAGTACGATGTCCCCGGGCACCAGCAGCGCGGCGTCGATCTCGTGGCGCTCGCCGTCGCGCAGCACCGTGGCGCGGTTGGCCAGCATGGCCTTCACCGCCTCCAGCGCCTGCTCGGCCTTGCCTTCCTGGATGAAACCGATCAGCGCATTCACCAGCACCACGCCGATGATCACGCCTGCATCGATGTAGTCCTCGAGCAGCAGCGTCACCACGCCGGCGACGAGCAGCACGTAGATCAGCGGGTTGTGGAACTGCAGCAGGAAGCGCAGCCACGGTGGGCGCCGCGGCGGTGCCGGCAGCTCATTGCGCCCGTAGCGCGCGAGGCGCTGCGCGACCTGTTCCTGATCGAGGCCCGATGCGGGCCGTGCATCGGCCGCATCCACGACCTCCGCCGTCGAGCATGCGTGCCATGCAGTCGTCGCTGCCGGCTCGTCCTGATGGGTGCTGTCGGGCTTCATCGCTTCTCCTGCCTCGCGGTCTGTTACCTCGTCGCGCCGTGGAGGTCACGCGCGCCGGGAGTGCTTGCAGGCGCTGACCGACTCAGAACTTTCCGGGACGCAGGACCTCGACGTCCTGCAGGAAGCCTACCATCGCGTAGTCGGCGTAGTAGCGCGCCTGGAGGTAGCCGAGCACCGCCTCGGCCTGCGAGCGCGGACAGACCATCTCGATGCGGATATTGGCCGACTCCTCCCAGGAGCCGTCGCGCATGCCGCGGTTGCCGCGCCCGCGAGCGTCCCACACCGTGTAGCCGCGCACGCCGAGCCGGTCGAATTCGCGCAGCAGCGCCTGCTCGATCGTCGCCTCGGTGATCACCGTGAGCAGGGTGCGTTTTTCCGTGGGCAGCGTCATCAAGCGGATCCCGTGAGTTGCAGGGCCAGCCGGTGATACAGCGGTATGCCGGCCAGGATGTTGAGCGGAAAGGTTACCCCGAGCACGGCGGCCAGCGAAAGCGCCGGCCTGGCCTCCGGCACCGCGAGGCGCATCGCCGCAGGCACCGCGATGTACGAGGCGCTGGCCGCGAGCGTCGCGAGCAGCGTCAGCCCGCCCGTCGACAGCCCCAGCAGCAAGCCGCAGCCCAGGCCGAGCCCTGCCGACAGCAGTGGCATCAACAGTCCGAAGCCGAGCAATGCCGCCCCGCTGCGGCGCAGTTCGCCGACCTGGCGGCTCACGATCAGCCCCATCTCGAGCAGGAACAGGGCCAGCGCGCCCTTGAACAGCTCGTAGAAGAAACCCTTGACCGGCGCGAGCCCTTCGGGCCCTGCCGCCCAGCCGATCGCCATGCCGCCCAGCAGCAGCGTGACGCCCTTGCCGAGAAAGGCCTCGTGTGCCAGCGCGCCCCAGTCGGTGCGGCGGCCGATGCCGCGCGCGAGCACGATGCCGACCACGATCGCCGGCACCTCCATCACCGCGAGGAAGATGGTCATCTGCGGCTCGAAGGCGATCTCGCGCGACACCAGCCAGTTCACCCCGACCGCGAACGTCGCCACGCTGACCGAGCCGTAGTGCGCGGCGGTGGCGGCGGCGTCGGCGCGCCCGAAGCCCGGCAGGACGCGCAGGATCGCGAATGCGATCAGGGTCTGCAGCACCCCGAGCGCGATCACCGCGAGCAACTGCGGCACGAGCGGGCCGAGCGCCTGCTGCGCCAGTCCCTCGCCGCCCTTGAGCCCGATCGCGAGCAGCAGGAACAGCGACAGCGTGTCGTAGAGCGAGGCCGGCAGCTTCAGCTCCGAGCGCAGCAATCCGGCCGCGAGGCCGAACAGGAAGAACATCACCACCACATCGATCATGCGGCGGGCCTGCCCCGCGTGGCCACCAGGCTCGCGATCACGCTGGCGCCGATCAGCACCGCGACGATCGCCAGCGAGGCGGCCACCGGCACGTGATACCAGGGCGCGATCAGCATCTTGGTGCCGATGAAGGTCAGCACCATCGCGAGGCCGTACTTGAGCAGGTGGAAACGCCCCGCGACGTCGGCGAGCAGGAAGTAGAGCGCCCGCAAGCCGAGGATGGCGAAGATGTTCGAGGTGAACACGATGAAGGGATCGGTGGTGATCGCGAAGATCGCCGGGATCGAGTCGACCGCGAACACCAGGTCAGAGGCCTCGACCAGCAGCAGCACCAGGAACAGCGGCGTGAACCAGCGCACGCCGTCCTTCACCACGGTGAAGCGCTCGCCGTGGTAGTCCTCGGTGATGCGCAGGTGCCGGCGCGCGAAGCGCAACAACGGGTTCTTTTCCAGGTCGGGCTCCTTCTCGGCCATCACCAGCATGCGCAGCCCCGTGATCACCAGGAAGACACCGAAGAGGTACAGCACCCAGTGGAACTCCCGAACCAGCCAGGCGCCGGCGAGGATCATGACGGCGCGCATGACGATGGCGCCGAGCACGCCGTAGAGCAGCACGCGCCGCTGGTACTCGGCGGCCACGTGGAACGAGGAGAAGATCAGCAGGAACACGAAGACGTTGTCGACCGAGAGCGACTTCTCGATCAGGTAGCCGGTGAGGAATTCGAGCGCCTTGCGGTCCGCGATCTCCTCGCCGACCGTGCCGTTCAGGTGCCACCACAGTCCCGCGTTGAACGCGAGCGCCAGGCTGACCCAGACCATGGACCAGGCCGCCGCCTCCTTCACGCTGACCTTGTGCGCCTGCCGTCCGCCGAACACGAACAGGTCGAGCGCCAGCATCACGAGCACGAAGCCGACGAAGGCCGCCCACATCCAGGGTTCGCCGATCGATACCGCGGTGTCCGGGTTCATGGCCATGTCCTCGTCAGCCGCGATCGTCGCGGATGCCGATGGCGGCGCGTGCCGCCATCGCGGCGAGGAGGACCTCGTGCCGGTCGCGTCCGATCACGGTGAAGTGCCCCATCTTGCGGCCGGGCCGGGGCTGGTCCTTGCCGTAGAGGTGCAGCCTCAGGCCGGGGCGTTCGAGCAGCCGTCGCCAGTCCGGCTCGCGCGGCACGCTCGCGCCGTCCGGGTACCACAGGTCCCCTAGCAGGTTCACGCAGACGGCGGCACAGTGCGCGTCGGTGTCGCCCAGCGGCAGGCCGCAGAGCGTGCGCACCTGCTGCTCGAACTGGTTGGTGACGCAGGCGTCGAGCGTGTAATGGCCGGAGTTGTGCGGGCGCGGCGCGATCTCGTTCACCAGCAGTTCGCCGCCGCAAAGGAAGAACTCGACGCCCAGCGTGCCCACGTAATCCATGCGCGCGGCGATGACGGCGGCGATCGCCTGGGCGCGCGGGGCCGCGTCGGTGAGCGCACCCTCGGGCGCGGGTGCGATGGAGCGGTCGAGGATGCCGTTGCGGTGATGGTTCGCCGTTGCCGGGAAGCAGCGCGTGTTGCCCGCCGCGTCGCGCGCCAGCACCACGGAGAGCTCGCCGTCGAGGGGCAGGAGCCGTTCGAGCACGCAGGCCCGGGTGCCGAAATCGCGGAAGGCCGCGCGCAACCCGGCGCGATCCGCGACGCGGGCCTGGCCCTTGCCGTCATAGCCGCAGCGCGCCAGCTTCAGGATGCCCGGTAGCAGTGTCGGCGCGCAGTGCTCGCAGTCCTCTTCGCGGAGGATGTCGGCATAGGGGGCGTGCGGCAGGTCGTGGCGGCGCAGGAAGCCCTTCTCGGCCGAGCGGTCCTGGCAGATCGCGACTGTCGCGGCGCCCGGGCGCACGGGCACGGCGCGTTCCAGTCGTGCGAGCGCGGCGGCGGGAACGCTCTCGAATTCCGTGGTGACGGCGGCGCAGCGCCCGGCGACCCGCTCCAGCGCCACCGCGTCGTCGTAGGCCGCGACCACGTGTTCGTCGGCGACAGCCCCGGCGATGCCGTGCGGGTCCGGGTCCAGCACCAGGGTGCGGTAACCCAGCTCGCGTGCGGCCAGCACGAAGTAGCGCCCGAGTTGCCCTCCGCCGAGCACGCCGAGCGTCGCGGGCGGCAGGATCATGTGCCCACCGGCAGGCGCATGCCGAGCGCGCGATCGCGCTGGCGGGCCCGGAAGGCATCGAGCGCGTGCGCCAGCGGCGCGTCGGCCGTGCCGTTGGCGGCGAGCAGGGCGAGCGCGAACAGCGCGGCATTCGCAGCGCCGGCCTCGCCGATCGCGAAGGTCGCCACCGGGATGCCCCTGGGCATCTGCACGATGGAGAGCAGCGAATCCAGTCCCTTCAGGTGCCTGGAGGGAACGGGCACCCCCAGCACCGGCAGCGGCGTTTTCGCGGCCAGCATGCCGGGCAGGTGGGCCGCGCCGCCGGCGCCCGCGATGATGGCGCGCAACCCGCGCCCGCGTGCCGCGGCGGCGTATTCAAACAGAAGGTCGGGCGTTCGATGCGCCGACACGACGCGGGCCTCGTAGGGCACCCCCATGGATTCGCAGACGGCTGCCGCCGCCTGCATGATCGGCCAGTCCGAATCCGATCCCATCACGATGCCGACCAGGGGTTGTGCCGGGGCCATCACGCGTCCACCGCCGGCGCCGCCTCCGGAAATCCGGGCGCCGGGCGCAACTGGCGCGCCAGGCGACGCACCAGCGTGCGCCCGGCACGCTCGGCGGCGCGGTCGATCGCCACGTAGAGGTCCGCCTCGGTATCCTCGATCACCAGGCGCGGCAGGCCCTTCAGGCGCAAGGCGATGTGGCAGCGCTTGTCCTCGCCGCCCCGCGGACCGTTGATATCGGACAGTCGCACCGTCACGCGCTGGATCGCGGTCCCGCCGGCGGGAAGGTTGCAGGCCAGGCGCTTGCGCACGTGCTCGCGCAGGCTCCCTGTCAGTTCGAAACCGCGGCACTGGATATCCACTTGCATCGCTTCTCTCCTCGCAGGTTCATGCATCGGGAGGCCATGCTAAGAGATCGATTGCATCAATAAAATTCGTTTATTATTTTCACATTGATCGTTTTTAACGAAGTATGGGTGGACCGTGTTCAACTATCGCCAACTGCATTACTTCCAGGCCGTGGCCAAGTCCGGCGGCATCGCGCGCGCAGCCGAGCAACTGCACCTCACGCCGCAGACGCTGTCGGGCCAGATCGGGCAGCTCGAGGACCGGCTGGGCGTGGAGTTGTTTCGCCGTGCCGGGCGCCGGCTCGAACTCACCGAAGCCGGGCGCCTTGCGCTGTCCTATGCCGACGAGATCTTCCAGGTCGGTGGCGAACTGGAGGAGGCGCTTCGCAACTGGCACGCCGAGCGCCCCTTCCTGTTTCGCGTGGGCATTGCCGACGTGGTGCCGAAATCGATCGCCTACCGCCTTCTTGCGCCCGCGCTCGCGCTACCCGAGCAGGTGCGCATGGTGTGCCGCGAGGACAAGCTGGAGCGTCTGCTGGCGGAGCTGGCGGTGCATCGCCTGGACATGGTGGTGGCCGACAG
>JAKJFB010000003.1:0-16297 GCA_022705125.1 Pseudomonadota bacterium | reverse complement strand
TCGATCGCGCGCCGCTGCTGATCCCGGGCGAGGACAGCGCGTTGCGCGCGCCGCTGCTGCGCTGGTTGCACGCCGCGAACATCCACCCGCGCCTGGTCGGGGAGTTCGACGACGGCGCGCTGATGAAGGCCTTCGGCCAGGCCGGCGCGGGGGTGTTCGCCATGCCGAGCGCAATTGCCGCCGAGGTGGCGCGCCAATACGGCGTGGTGGCGGTGGGCGCCACCGAGGCGGTGCGCGAGCGCTTCTTCCTGATCACGGTGGAGCGTCGCATCAGCCACCCGGCGGCGCGCGTCGTGACCGAGGCGGCGCGCAGCGGGCTGTTCACCGCCGCGGCGACGCTCAACGGCTAGCCTGCCAGGCGTTCTCGCGTTCGCCCTCGATCAACGGCACGTAAGGCGCGATCGCCTCCAGCATGAAGTCGCGGAAGATGCGGATGCGCGCCGTCGTGCGCAGGTCGATGTGCGACAGCACCCAGAAGCCGACCGGCGGCTCGCGGTAGTCGACGGGGACGCGACGCAGTTCGGGCGCGATGTCGCCGATGGCGCAGGGCAGCAGCGTGAAGCCCATGCCCTGGCGCGCCAGGTCGAAGGCGATGGTCAGCGAATTCACGCGATAGCGCATGGGCATCCCGGGAAAGCACTTCGCGAGCCAGGCCGGCGCGGTGCTCGCCGACGCCATCGCGTTCCAGGTGATCGCACTGACCTTGCGCGGGTCCGCGCGGAACTGCTCGTGCAGTTCGGGTGTGGCGTAGACGGCATAGGCGAAGTCGGCGATGTGCTTGCCGACCACGTTCGCGGGCGGCTGGTTCGTGGTACGAAACGCGATGTCGGCGTCGTGCACCGAGAGGTCGATCACCTCGGTGGAGGCGATCAGCTCGATGTCGATGTCGGGATACTGGCGCGCAAAGGCGCGCAGCGGCGGCAGCAGCAGGCGCTGGATGCAGATGTCGACCGAGGTGACGCGCAGCTTGCCGCTCAGCTCCTGTCGGTCCGCCTGCACCAGGCGGCGGATGCTGTTGACCTCGTCGGCCATGTGCTCGGCCGATCCGAGGATGGTCTCGCCGACCGGCGTGATCAGCCAGCCCGTGGTGGAGCGGTCGAACAGGGTGACGTTCAGTTCCTGCTCCAGCGCGCTGATGCGCCGCGACACCGTGGTGTGGTTGACCGCCAGCTTGCGCGCGGCGGCCGTGACCGAGCCCTCTTTTGCGACCGCGAGGCAATAGCGCAGGTCGTCCCAATTGATGCTCTGCATATTTGCACCTCGAATGTGCTCAAACATCTATTCTCGTGCGCCAAAGCACAGACTACAGTGGAGCCGTGTCGGTGAACAAGCACGGATTCCCCAACGGTACATGAGGAGAACGGCAATGAAGACGATCTACGGCGTGGTATTGACGGCAGTGGTCGCAGGCATGGCCTCGACGGTATCGGCGGCATCGATGTCGGTGGCCGAGGCGGCCACGGCGTGCAAGGCGCAGGCGGCATCGCAGTACGCATCGGGCGAACGCCCCGCGCGGGTCAAGTTCAAGGGTGTCTATGGTGGCAACGACAGTCGCAAGGTGCGCATGCAGGTACTGCCGGCCGATGGCGGCAAGGCTTTCCTGGCGATCTGCGAGGTGAACGGCCGCAGTGGTGAAGTCATCGGGCTGGCCCCGCGCGCCCGCGGCACGCGGCCCGAGCTGGCAATGAGCGCCGCGCGCTGAGAACCGACCCTTGGGCCGGGCTGCGGTCCGGCCCGCATCGCAGCAGCGCGCACGACACATCGACCCGCTATGCAATAATCCGGCGCCTTGCCCCTGCAACGGCGCCGATTCATGCCCGGAACTTCACGAGCCAGAGCCAACAACCAGCGCGTACTCAGCGTGATCATGGGCGGAGGCGCCGGCACGCGGCTCTATCCGCTGACGCGCGAACGATCCAAGCCCGCGGTACCGCTGGCCGGCAAGTACCGGTTGGTGGACATCCCGATCTCCAACTGCCTCAATTCCGGCCTGCGCCGCGTCTACGTGCTGACACAGTTCAACTCGGCCTCGCTGCACCGGCACATCGCCCAGTCCTACCTGCTCGATCACTTCGGCGGCGGCTTCGTGCAGATCCTCGCCGCGGAGCAGACCCCGACCACGCAGAGCTGGTACCAGGGCACGGCCGACGCGGTGCGCAAGAACCTGCAGCACCTGCTGAGCCACGACTTCGATCACGTGCTGATCCTCAGCGGCGACCAGCTCTACCGCATGGATTTCCGCCTGCTCATCGAGCAGCACGTCGACACCGGCGCCGATCTCACGGTCGCGACGCTCGCGATCGGGCGCGAGGCGGCTCCCGCGCTCGGCATCATGCAGCTTGGCGAGGGCAACCGCGTCGCGCGCTTCGTCGAGAAACCGCAGGACCCGCAACTGCTGGACTCGCTGCGCCTCGATGCGGCGGCCGCCGCCGCGCTCGGGCTCGCAGCCAGCGGCGAACGCTTTCTCGCCTCGATGGGGATTTACGTGTTCAGGCGCCAGGTGCTGCTCGACCTGCTGGACAACACGCTCACGGATTTCGGCAAGCACATCATTCCGGGCGCGATAGACAGCCATCGCGTGCACGCCTTCGTGTTCGACGGCTACTGGGAGGACATCGGCACGATCCGCTCGTTCTTCGAGGCCAACCTCGACACCACGCGCGAGCTGCCGCAATTCGACTTCTTCAACATGGCGGCGCCGATCTTCACCCACCCGCGCTTCCTGCCGGCCTCGAAGATCAACGGCGCGCAGATCGACCACGCCGTGATCTCCGACGGATGCATCATCAACCCCTCGCGTATCTCGCACAGCCTGATCGGGATCCGCAGCATCGTGGGCGCGGGATCGACGCTGCATCGCGTGGTGAGTTTCGGCGGCGACTACTACGAGTCCGACGCCTCGATACGCGAAGCCGCGGCGCGCGGCTGGCCGCGCATCGGCATCGGCGAGCACACGCACATCAGCAATGCGATCATCGACAAGAACGCGCGCATCGGCAGCCACGTCGTGATCTCGCCGCAGGGCAAGCCGGAGAATTTCGACCACGATCTGTACTGCATCCGCGATGGCATCGTGGTGATCCCGAAGAACGGCGTGATTCCCGACGGCACGCGCCTGTAGGTTGATGGGATGGTCCCCTCCCTCCTTACCGGCATCGAGTGCCAGACTGGGATCGGTGTTCCAGTCAAACGTCAGGAGGGGACCGAGATGAAGATTACACGCGTGGGTTTGGATCTGGCAAAGGACGTATTCCAGGTGCACGGGGTGGATGCTGAAGAGTGCGTGATGGTGCGCCGCCAACTCAAACGGCGTCAGGTTTTGGCGTTCTTTGCCCGCCTCGATCGCGTCGAGGGATGTGTGGTGGGGATGGAATCGTGCTGCGGGTCGGATTATTGGGCGCGGGAGTTGATCAAGCTGGGGTACGACGCGCGGATTATGAACCCGGCGTTCGTGAAGCCGTACGTGAAGGCGAACAAGAACGATGCCCGCGATGCGGAGGCGATCTGCGAGGCAGTGGGCCGCCCGACGATGCGTTTTGTGGCGGTCAAGAGCCTGGAGCAGCACGATCTGATGCTGTTGCATCGCCAGCGCGAGCAGTACGTGAAGCGGCGCACGGCGCTGGCCAACCAGATCCGCGGGACGCTGGGGCAGTACGGGATCGTGGTCAGCAAGGGGCTGGGGTTGCTGCGCCGGGCCTTGCCGCGGCTGCTGGAGGATGCGGGCAATAGCCTGTCGGCAACGGCGCGCGAGGCGTACGCGGAGAGTTACCAGGAGCTGTGCGAGCTCGACGAGAAGGTGGCGCGCCTGGACGGGAAGCTCGAGCACCTAGCGCACCAGGATCCGCGGTGTGTGCGGTTGATGAGTATCCCGGGGATCGGCCCGTTGACGGCGACGGCGTGGGTGGCGCTGTTGGGGGATGGGGCGCAGTTCGAGAAGGGGCGCCAGTGCGCGGCCTTCCTGGGGCTGGTGCCGCGACAGCATTCGAGCGGGGGCAAGGAACGGCTGTTGGGTATCAGTAAGCGCGGGGACCGGTATTTGCGCACGTTGCTGGTGCACGGGGCGCGCGCGGCGCTGCGCACGGCGGGCACCAAGGAGGACCGGCGCAGTCGCTGGGTCCGGGAGGTGGCGGCGACGCACCACGCGAACGTGGCGGCGGTGGCGCTGGCCAATCGTAACGTGCGCACAGCCTGGGCGCTGCTGCGCAGCGGTGAGACGTATCAGATGGTGGCCGCTTAGGCGAAAGTCTTGCGGCGTTAGTGCAACAACGGAGGCGCGCACGCCTCCCCGATTGCGGGTCGATAGATCGTGGCAAGAGGAGTCATCCCCACGCGTGAAAGCCGGTGAATGCCGAGACCGTCACAGGTCGCTAGGTCGATGGGCAGCGCGTGCGCGAATATCCATGATGGCCAGGGAGCTACAGACAACCGCTCCCATCAACAGGTCGGATATACGGGTGCAATCTCTCCGCAAACCAGATCTGGAAACCTTGCAAACAGGGAGGGGACCATATACGGCATTCAGAGCCTGTGTCAGAACCCCGCCGGTAGTCGTGGGTAATGGCTGCCAGAAGCGGATGGCTTTTGCCGCTTCGCTGTCGGCCAGGTTTTTTCGGGGCTTTGGGCGCTGTGCAGCGCGCTGAACGCACGCACAGCACCCCCGTGCCCCTCACGCGGGGCTGAAGACGGCCGCTGCTCGTAACGTCATCATCCGCTTCAGGTTGTAGGCCAGCGTCGCCAGGCTGATTTCTGTCCTCACGTGCGCTCGCCCGCGCATCACGAAGCGCGGGATCAGACTCTTCAGTGTCCCGAACACGTGCTCCACCGTCGCCTTGCGCCGGCGCAGGACCTGCGGGTTGTCGCGGGCCCGCCGGTCCATCCGTTCCAGCGCGGCTTCCTCTTCGTGGCGCACCACCGTGCGCACCCGGGCCGTGGTGCATTGCGCCTTCAGCGGGCAACCCCGGCAACGTGTCGCCCGGTACTGGCGCATCCGGTCGCGCCGGTTCGTGCCCTGATAAGCCAGATACTGTCCCGCCGGGCAGCGGTAGCGGTCCGCCTCGGCCTCGTAGACAAACGCCCGCTTGTCGAACAACCCGTGCCGGTTCACCCCGTGCTCACGCGACACATAGGTGGTAATCCCCAGCGCCTCGCAGTGCGCCGCATCGTCGGCCTTCGAGTACCCCGCTTCGGCCACGACCGCAAAGGCGTCGTGCTCCAGCGCTCGCCGGATGCCCTCGACCATCGGCTTGAGCTGCCCGCGGTCGACCACCGCGTCGGTGACCTCTTCATGCACGATCAGGTGCGTCTGCGTGTCCACCGCCACCTGCACGTTGTAGCCCACCTGGAACCCGCCGCCCTGCGTCACCGGCATCTTGCGTGCGTCCGTATCCGTCAGCCCCAGCTGCTCGCTGCCGGCCTCGTCCATCTGCGCCAGCAGCGCTTCCAGTTCGCCGCGCTGCTTCAGCGCCTGCAGGGCCTGGGTGGCCGCCGCCACATCCACCCCCTCGACCAGATCGACCTCCGCGGCATCGGCCTGCTCTAGTCCCTCGAGGTACGCCTGCACCCGCTCGAGCTCCCGCGCCACTTCCTGGCGCTTGACCACCCGGTCCAGCGCGTTCGAGGCCGCAAACCTGCTCCCGTCGATCGCCACCAGATCGCCCAGCAGCGAGGCCTCGCGGCAGAAGCGCACGAAGGCACTGGTCAGCTTGCCGATCGCCTCGCCGTTGGCGCGGCGGAAGTTTGCAATCGTCTTGTGATCCGGGCTCACCCGGTGCAGCAGCCACAGCAGTTCGATGTTGCGCTGGCTCTCGCGCTCCAGGCGCCGGCTCGAGCGCACGTGACTCATGTAGCCGTAGATGTAGAGCTTCAGCAGATCCGCCGGATCGTAGGGCGGGCGACCCGTCCTGGCTGGCACAGCCTTGGCGAATCCCAGTGCCACCAGATCCAGCGTCGAGACAAACCCGTCGATCAACCGCACCACGTGGTCCGGCCCGATGAAATCATCCAGCGATTCGGGAAACAGGCTGCTTTGCGAACGATTCACTCCACGCACATGTGCCATCCACTACGCCCTCGCGCCATGCTCGGGCATAGTGTGATTCACGCGGCGGAGTTTTTACACAGGCTCTTCATGCCGACCTACAGTTCGCGCGTCGCGTTCTCCAGCCACGCGCGGTCGCTGCCGTCCAGCAACGGCCCGATGGTCTCGCGCACGCGCCGGTGGTAGGCATTCAGCCACGCGATCTCCTCGCCTGTCATCAGCGCGGGGTCCAGCAGCGCGCGGTCGAAGGGCACCAGCGTCAGCGCCTCGAAACCGTACATCGCGCGGTCGGCGCCGGGCTGCTGCCCGAGCTCCTTCACCAGCAGGAGGTTCTCGTGGCGGATGCCGTAGCAGTCGGCCTTGTAGTAGCCCGGTTCGTTGCTCACCACCATGCCGGGACTGAGCTCGGCGGCGCTGCAGGCCTTGCCGATGCGTTGTGGCCCCTCGTGCACGCTGAGGAAGCTGCCGACGCCGTGGCCGGTACCGTGGTCGTAGTCGAAGCCCTCGCGCCACAGGAACTGGCGCGCCAGCACATCGAGCTGCGTGCCGGTGGTGCCCTTGGGGAAGCGCGCCTGGTCGAGCGCGATGTGGCCCTTCAGCACCAGCGTTGCCATGCGCCGGATCTCCGCGCCCGCATCCCCGATCGCGACGGTACGCGTGATATCGGTGGTGCCGTCGAGGTACTGCGCGCCGCTGTCCACGAGGTAGACGCTGTTCATCTCCAGGCGTCCGGGATCGGTGTCGGAGTGTCGGTAGTGGCACATCGCGGCGTTGCCGCCGGCCGCGGAAATGGTGTCGAAGCTCAGGTCCTTCAGCAGCGGGTCGGCGGCACGGAAAGCGTGGAGCCGTTCGCACAGCGTCGCCTCGTCGTGCAGGCGTTGCGCCGCGACCTCGGCGTCGAGCCAGGCGAGGAAGCGGATCTCGGCAACCGCATCGCGGATATGCGCGGCGCGCATGCCGGCAATCTCGGCGGCGTTCTTGCACGCCTTGGGCAGCAGCACCGGATCGGCGC
Source organism: Pseudomonadota bacterium (assembly GCA_022705125.1). The sequence goes on along the minus strand of JAKJFB010000003.1, from coordinate 9,248 downwards.
CGGCGACCAGTTCGGCGCCGTGCGCCGCGAGGCGCAGCTGGCACCAGGCGTTGGCCGTGTCCGGATCCGCCAGCACGCGCCTGCCGGCGAGGGCGCGGAACGAGGCATCCGCCTCGCTCTCGGCGAGCACCTCGACGCCCGCGCCGGTGTGCGCCTCGAAGCCCGCGGGAATTTTCAGCGGGTCGGTGAAGAACGCGAGCCTGCCGTCGGCGTGGAGCAGGGCATGGCCCAGCACCAGCGGCAGGTGCGGCACGTCGCTGCCGCGGATGTTCAGCAGCCAGGCCACCGAGTCGGCCGCGAACACCAGCGCGGCGTCGGCGCCCTGCCCGGCGATGGCCGCGCCGATCTCGCGCCGCTTGTCCGCGCTCGACTTGCCGGTGTAACGCATCTCCAGCAGGATCGCGGGATGGCGCTCGGGCTGCGGGCGATCACGCCAGCACAGGTCGATGAGATTCTCCTCCAGCGCCAGAAGTTCGACGCCGCTGCGCGCCAGCGTGTCGGCGGTCTTCTTCTGCCACGCCAGCGTGTGCATGCGCGGGTCGTAGCCGACGCGCCTGCCTTCGCCGAGCCGCTTGCCCAGCCAGCGCGCGTGCGGCTCGTCGACCAGATGGAGGACTTCGAACAGTTGCTCCGACACCTGCTGGCGAACCTGCACGGTGTAGCGGCCATCGACGAAGATCGCCGCCGCGTCGGCGAGCACGACCACCACGCCCGCCGAGCCGGTGAAGCCGCTGATCCAGCGCAGCCGCTCGTTGCGCGCCGGGATGTATTCGCCGAGGTATTCGTCGGCGCGCGGCACGATCAGCGCGTCGAGACCGCGCTGGCGCATCTGCTCGCGCACCGCGCCGAGTCGTTCTGCAATCGAGTTCATTGACGTGGATTTCCTGGGGTCTCTTGCTTTCGTTCCGATGGGGCGCGCCGAAAATACTAACCCATCGCGGCGGGTGGCAGGTCTATCGTCCTGCCCGGTTCAGCAGCTCTTCGTGAGCTGCCTGCGGACGTGTCGGCTGCGGTGCCGGGCGCGATCGCACCAGCGCGCGTCCATCCAGCGGCGGATGGATTTGCAAGGCGTGCGCCCCAATGTTCAGAGGAATCAGCGGTCGATCCCGCCCATGCACAGGTACTTGATCTCGAGGTAGTCGTCCATGCCGTACTTGGAGCCCTCGCGGCCGGAACCGGACTCCTTCACGCCGCCGAAGGGGGCGACCTCCGTGGAGATGATGCCCTCGTTGATGCCGACGATGCCGTATTCCAGGCCTTCGGCCACGCGCCAGATGCGGCCGATGTCGCGCGCGTAGAAATACGAGGCGAGACCGAAAGGCGTGTCGTTGGCAAGCGCGATGGCCTCGGCCTCGGTGGAGAAGCGGAACACCGGTGCGACCGGGCCGAAGATCTCCTCGTTGAAGACGCGCATGTCGGTCGAGACATTGGTGAGGATGGTCGGCTCCACGAAACTGCCGCCGAGGCTGCCGCGCGTGCCGCCGGTGACCACGGTCGCGCCCTTGGCGACGGCGTCCTCGACGAAGCTCATCACCTCGTTGGCGGCGCCCTCGTCGATCAGCGGTCCCATGTTGATGCCGTCCTGCGCACCGTCGCCGAGGCGAAACTGCGCGACGGCGGTGGCGAGCTTCGCGGTGAAGGCCTCGTAGACGCCGTCCTGCACCAGCATGCGATTCGCGCAGACGCAGGTCTGGCCCGCGTTGCGATACTTCGAGGCGATCGCCCCGGCGACAGCGGCATCGAGGTCGGCGTCGTCGAAGACGATGAAAGGCGCGTTGCCGCCGAGCTCCATCGAGGTGCGTTTCACCGTCGCGGCGCATTTGGCCATCAGTTCCTTGCCGACCGGCGTGCTGCCGGTGAAGGTGAGCTTGCGCACCGCGGGGTTGGAGCAGAGCTCGTCGCCGATCTCGCGCGTGCGCCCGCCCAGGACGTTGATCACGCCCGGCGGGAAGCCGGCGCGCTCGGCGAGCACCGCGATCGCGAAGGCCGACAGCGGCGTGTTGTTCGCGGGCTTGCACACCACCGCGCAGCCGGCCGCGAGCGCCGGGGCGATCTTGCGCCCGAGCATCGCGCTCGGGAAATTCCACGGCGTGATGCAGGCCACCACGCCGATCGGCTGCTTGATCACCACGATGCGCTTGTCGGCGGCGTGCGCGGGAATGGTGTCGCCGTAGACGCGCCTGGCCTCCTCGGCGAACCAGTCGACAAAGTTCGCGCTGTAGGCGATCTCACCCCGCGCTTCCGCGAGCGGCTTGCCCTGCTCGGCGGTGAGGATGCGCGCGAGATCCTCCTGGTTGGCCATCATCAGGTCGAAGAGCTTGCGCAGCAGCACGGCGCGCTCCTTCGCGGTGCGCCGCGCCCAGTCCTTCTGCGCGCGTTCGGCCGCCGCGATGGCGCGGCGCGTCTCCGCCTGGCCGCACCTGGCCACCTCGGCGATGGTCTCGCCGCTCGCCGGGTTCAGCACCGCGAGCGTCTCGCCGGAATCGGCATCGATCCACTGGCCGTCGATAAACGCCCGGGTGCGCAGCAGGCCGGGATCCTTGAGTGCGAGCGACATGGTTACTCCTCTGGGCAAATGGGAGACAGTTGGTCAGAGTCTCGATACCTCGCCGCAATCGCCCGGAGAGGAGGCTGCGAATGATACACGGCTGCGCCCTGGCTGACGCGAGGGCGGCCGGGTTGCCGACGTTCGACTGGAGTCGAACCCACGTAAAGGTCCGGCGTCAGCCGGCAATCTTCGTGGGTCCGGATTTATCCGGAGAATGTCCGCACGAATGCGGACCCACGGCGGCGGCAGCGTCACTGGGCGGCGGGCGCGCTCGCGAGCACCAGTTGTCCGTCGCGCAGCGGGATCACGTCGCCCGGGTCGTGGTCCATGCGCACGCGGCCGGCCTTGTCGCCGATGCGGTAGTCGACATCGAAGCCCACGGTGCGCTCGCTGACGTCCGTCACGGTGTTGCAGACCGTTTCGGTGGTGGTGTAGGTCGCGCCCTGCTGCATCTTTTCCTGGGTCTTGTTGCCGGCATAACCGCCGGCCGCGGCGCCGGCGATCTTCGCGCCCTTGTTGCTGCCGCCGCCGCCGAGGGCGTCGCCGAGCAGCCCGCCGGCGACCGCGCCGAGCACGGTGCCCACCACCTGGTGCTGGTCCTTGACCGGCTTGCGCCGCGTCACCTGCTCCTGGTGACACTCCTCGCGAGGCGTCTCGATGCGCTCGGTCACCGGCGTCACGGCGACGACTTCGGCGTATTTCGGCTCCTCCAGCATCTTGTATCCGGCGATGCCGCCGCCGGCGATCGCCACCGCGCCGCCGAGCACGCCGCCAATGAGCATCGACTTGTTCATGCAACTCTCCTCCTGTGATCGGTGTCGCGGATGGTAGCAGCCACGAGCCGCGCCTGTGGTAGGTAAAAGTGGCGTCAACCGCCTGCGCGCTTTGTGCGTTGCTCGATTTTTTGCGGCCCGTCTTTCATGGCGGGGCGGGCAACGGTAGGCTGTCAGCCTGGCTTAAACCGCGGTCCCGGTCATGATGCGAATTTCCCCGCTGCTTCCGTTGCTCGCGCTTGCGCTCGGCGGCTGCGCCAGCCTGTCCGAGAGCGAATGCGCCGATGCCGACTGGGAGCAGATCGGCTACCGCGACGGCGCCGCCGGCACCAGCGGGCAGCGCATCGCGGCGCACGCCAGGGCCTGCGCCGAATACGGCTTCACCGTCGACGAGGAGACCTGGCGCGCCGGCTACGACCGCGGCATCGACAGCTACTGCACGCCCGCCAACGCGGTGCGCGAGGGCCTCTCGGGCGCAATGTATGCCGGCGTATGCCCCGGGGAGACCGGGGTGATGTTCGAGCGCTACTACCAGGCCGGGCGCGAGGTGCAGGTGCAGCGCCAGCGCATCGATTCGCTGGAGAGCCGGCGCCACACGCTGATGGACGCGCTCGATGACGCCGATGACGAGGATACGCGGCGCACCCTGCTGAACGAACTGCGCTATCTCGATGCCACGATGCGCGCCGAGTTCGACCGCCTGCGCTATCTCGAGTACCGCCTGGGACCCTGATCACGTTCCGTGCAACCGCCGCTGCGGGAATAAGCCATAAAGACGGGCCGGTACGCCGGGGCCGGCTAGACTTCGAGCAAATCCCTTTTCCCGCGAAGGTCTTCCCGGTGATCACGCGCGGCAGCGTCCTCCGCCACATCCCGTTCGTGGATCACCGCGGGCTGCTGCTTGCCCCCGGCAATGCGCGTCCGAACGCGCCGTCGGCAGACCGCTCCAAGGGCAGGGTGTCGTTATGGGAGCGCGTCGTCGCGCCGGCCGTTCGGGTCATGGTCGGGGTGCTCGTGCTCGGCGCCGTGCTCGCGCTCGGCTTCGTCGCCCAGGACGAGATCCGCCACGCGACGCTGCAGTCGCGCTGGCTCGCGGCCTTTGCCAGCGGCATATCATTCGAGCTCGGGGAGGGGCCGGCGCGCGCACCGCTGCGACCCGATCGCGGCCCCTATGATATCCGCCTCGGCTACGCCGCCTTGCCGGAGCTGGCTCCCCGGCTGGAGAAGGCGGGCTTCGCCGTCGAGCGCCAGGCCGTGCCTTCGCGCCGCATGAGCGAGCTCGCCGCCCGGGACTTCTTCAACGTCTACCCGGAGAAGAGCCAGGCCGGCCTCAGGCTGCTCGACCTGAACGGCGCCGTGGTGCAGCAGGCGCGCTACCCGCGCAACGTCTACGCCGATTTCGCCGCGGTTCCCGATCTGGTCGCGCGCACGCTGCTCTACGTCGAGGACCGCGAACTGCTCGATCCCGCGCGCCCGACCATGAATCCCGTGGTCGACTGGGAGCGCCTCGGCGTGGCCGTGGGGCAGCAGGCGCTGAAGTCGCTCGGGCGCCAGCAGAAAGTCATCGGCGCCAGCACGCTGGCCACGCAGCTCGAGAAGTTCCGTCATTCGCCCGAGGGCATCACGCGCGATGCGCGCGACAAGCTGCTGCAGATGGGCTCGGCCAGTCTGCGCGTCTACAGCGGCGGCCAGTACACGTTGCCCGCGCGCCAGCAGCTGTTGCTCAATTATCTGAACGCGCTGCCGCTGGCCGCACAGCCGGGCTACGGTGAGGTGGCGAGCCTCGGCGACGGGCTGGAATCCTGGTTCGGCAGCCCCTTCGCCGAGGTCAACCGCGTGCTCGCGGATCCGGCGGCGCCGCTCGCCGAGCGGGCGCACTATTACAAGCAGGTGCTCGCGCTGATCCTCGCGGTGCGCCGCCCGACCCACTACCTGCGCGACACCGCGGCGCTGGCGGCGCTCACCGACAGCCACCTGCGGCGCATGGCGCGCGATGGCGTGATCCCGGGCGACCTGGCCGCGGCGGCGCAGGCAGCGCCGCTGGTGCTGCGCGCGCGCGCCGGTGCCTCGCCGGTGGTCGACTTCACGCGCCAGAAGGGCGTGAACCTCGCGCGCACGCAACTGCTCTCGCTGCTCGGCGTGCGCAGCCTCTACGAACTCGACCGGTTCGATCTCACGGCGCGCACCACGCTCGACGCCACCGTGCAGCAGGAGGTCACCACGTTCCTGCGCGGGCTGGCCGATCCGGCGCGCATCGGGGAACTGGGGCTCACCGGCACGCGGCTGCTGCGCGCCAGCGACCCGTCCAAGGTGGTCTACAGCCTGACGCTCTACGAGCGCGGCGAGGGCGTGAACCACCTGCGCATCAATGCCGACAACCTCGACCAGCCGCTCGACATCAATGCCGGCGCCAAGCTCGACCTCGGCTCCACCGCCAAGCTGCGTACCCTGGTGAGCTGGCTGGAACTGATCGCCGAAGTCCACGAGCGCAGCGTGGCTGCGCCGGACCTGGCGCGCGCGCGCGCCGAGCTCCACCCGCGGGACCGCCTGAGCGCCTGGGTGCTGGATTACCTCGGCGCCAACCCCGGCGCCAGCCTCGCCGATACGCTGGCGGCCGCGATGCAGCGCCGCTATTCAGCGGCCACCGGGCAGACGTTCTACACCGGCGGCGGCGCGCACCGCTTCGGCAACTTCGAGAGCCGCGACAACAACGCCGTGATGACGGTGGCCGAGGCGCTGCGCCGTTCGGTGAACCTGGTGTTCATCCGCATGATGCGCGAGGTGGTGGATCACTACATGTACCGCGCGCCCTCGACCACGGCGCGTCTGCTGGAGAACGCCGCCGATCCCGGGCGCGGCGAATACCTCAAGCGCTTCGCCGACCGCGAGGGCAGCGTGTACCTGCGCCGCTTCTACCAGAAATACCACGGCAAGAGCCGCGACGAGGCGCTGCGCACTCTGCTCGACGGCGTGCGCGTGACGCCGCGCGCGGTGGTAGTGGCGCTGCGCTCGGTGTGGCCGGGAATGCAGGCGCAGGATCTCGCGCCCTGGCTCGCGCGCTACGTGCCGGACGAACAGTTCACGGCAGAGGGTCGGGAGGCGCTGTTCCAGCGCTACCCGCCGGAGAAGTTCAACCTCAATGACCGCGGCTACCTCGCGCGCGTGCATCCGCTGGAGCTGTGGCTGATCGACTACCTGCAGCGGCACCCGGAGGCGACGCGCGACGAGGTGCTGGCGGCCGGCACCGAGGTGCGCCAGGAAGTCTACGGCTGGCTGATGAAGACCAGCCGCCGGCGCGCGCAGGACCGGCGCATCCTCGACCTGCTGGAGATCGAGGCCTTCCAGCAACTGCACCGCCAGTGGCAGCGCCTGGGTTATCCCTTCGCCTCGCTGACGCCCTCGCTGGCGACCGCGATCGGCAGTTCCGGCGACCGCCCGGCGGCGCTCGCGGAGCTGATGGGTACCATCGTGCAGGGCGGCGTGCGCTATCCCTCGCGCCTCGTGACCGGGCTGCACTTTGCCGCCGGCACGCCCTACGAGGTCGAGTACGCGGCCCAGTCCGCCGAGGGCAAGCGGGTGATGCATCCCGAGGTCGCGCAGACCGCGCGCGCGGCGCTGCTCGACGTGGTCCAGGAGGGTACGGCGCGCGCGCTGCTGCCGCAGCTTGTACGCCCGGACGGTTCCAGCCACCTGGTCGGCGGCAAGACCGGCACCGGCGATCACCGCTTCGAGGTCTATGCCTCGCCGGGACGGCTCCTCGAGTCGCGCGTGGTGAACCGCGTGGCGACCTTCGTGTTCATGATCGACGACCGCTTCTTCGGCACCATCACGGCCTTCGTGCCGGGTGCGCAGGCCGCGCAGTACGAGTTCACCAGCGGCCTGCCGGTACGCCTGCTCGGCGCGCTGATGCCGACGCTGGCGCCGCTGCTCGACGGCACGCCGTCGATGCTCGCGCTGGCGGCCAACGCCAGCCCCGCAACGCCCCCCTGAGTGCCCCGGGGCGGGCGCGATTGCATCCGGGGCATTGCCTCCGGTTATCGCGGCACAGCATGATTGCGCCCGCCGCACGCGGCGAGTCGTGCAAAGGTCCATTCGGACAAAGGAGACAACATGAAGAACGTCCTGGGTTACGAGGGCAGGAAAGTGGTGATCACCGGTGCCGCCTCCGGCATGGGTGCAGCGGCGGCGCGCCTCCTGGTGGAGCTGGGCGCCGAGGTGCATGCGCTGGACATCGGCGAGGTGACGGCGCCGGTTGCGAAGGCGATCCGCACCGACATGAAGAACAAGGCGTCGATCGATGCGGCGCTGGCACAGTTGCCCGGCGAGATCTACGCGCTGTTCAATTGCGCCGGCGTGCCGCACCCGCCGTTTTCGGCCTTCGACACCATGATGATCAACTTCGTCGGCCTGAAGCACCTGACCGACGCACTGCTGCCGCGCATCGGCAAGGGCGGCGCCATCGCATCGATAGCCTCCACCGCGGGCATGGGGTGGAAAGCCAATCTCGAGCTGGTCCGGAAATTCCTGGCGCTCGAGGGCTTCGATGCGGCCGAGGCCTGGCTGAAGGATGCGCCCGAGCTGAACGCCGACGCCTACGGCTTTTCCAAGCAGTGCCTGATCGTCTACACGATGACGATGGCCGGCGAGCTGGCCAGTCGCGACGTGCGCATCAACTGCATCAGCCCCTCGCCCACCGCGACGGCATTCATGGACCAGCTCACGCAGCAGGTGCCCGCGGACGCCATCAAGCTGTTCTGTCCCTCCAACGGCCGTTTCGCCGAGCCCGCCGAGATGGGCGAGGCGCTGGTGCTGCTGAACAGCCGGCTGGCGGGGTTCGTGAGTGGCCTGAACGTGCCCGTCGATTACGGTTACTGCGCCGAAGTGGCGATGGGCCAGCGCGACAACCTGATGGGGATCTGATCCCCGAGGAGCGCTCGCGGTGGGCGCCCGGCTCGCCGGCACCGGACGCCGCTCAGGGCATCACGCCGCCGTCGATGTTCATGATGGCGCCCGTGGTGTAGCTAGAGGCCGCCGACGCGAAGTAGAGCGCCGCGCCCACCACTTCGTCGGCTCTGCCGACGCGCGCGAGTGCGATGGGCTTCACCACCTCGGCCAGGAAAGCCGGGTTGCGCACGAAGCCGGCCGTGGCGTCGGTGTCGAAGGTACCGCAGACGATGCAGTTCACGCGCACGCCCAGCGGCGCATATTCCTGCGCCGAGGCGCGGGTGAGTGCATTGAGGCCGGCCTTGGCGGCGCTGTAGACGGTCGTGAGCGGTGTCGGCTTCAGCGAGGCGAGCGAGCTGATGTTGACGATCGAGCCGCCGCCGTTCCTGCCCATGCGCGTGGCTGCCAGCGCGGTGAGCCGCGTGGGGCCTTTCAGGTTGATGTCGATGATCTTGTCGAACAGCGCTTCGCCGGTGGCGAGCAGCGACTCGGCGGTTGGCGACATGCCGGCGTTGTTGATCAATACGTCCAGCCTGCCGAAACGGGCCTCCACGGCATCCACCACGCCTTCCAGAGCGTCCCACTGGCCCACGTGGCAGGCGAGGGCCATCGCCGTGCCGCCTTGCGCCGTGATTTGCGCGGCCAGTTGTTCGCAGGACCCGATCTTGCGGCTGGCGATCACCACTTTCGCGCCGCGCCGGGCAAAGGCCAGCGACATCGCGCGGCCCAGTCCGCGGCTTCCGCCGGTGATCAGCACCACCTTGCCGGATACGTCGAACAGGTTTCCCGCATCGTGCAAGCGCTTGTCCTCGGGGCGAAATCAGCCTCGCCGTTTTAGCGCATCGGTTCGCCGTTGGCCACCGTAATCGCTTGCGGCTCGCGCCCGGGCTTGCGCGGGACCAGATTGCCGCGTAGAGTTAAAACCGTGCTGTGCAATTGTTTTAAGGCAATCGCGCTGCAGCGCGATTGCCGCCGAGGCGGGG
>JAKJFB010000039.1 GCA_022705125.1 Pseudomonadota bacterium | reverse complement strand
TGCCCCTGTCCCTCCATCGCCATGTTCAGCAGCGGCAACAGCACCGAGAGCCCGACGCCCTCGGCGAGTCCCGCCACCGAAAGCGCCAGCAGCGTGAAGAACGTCTGCCAGGGATAGGCGCGGTAGAAGCTCAGCATCAGTCGCATCGTGAATCCTCGGGCGGATCAGCGCGGGCCGCGCGTGATCCGGGCAACGACGGCGGCCGCCAGCACCACCAGGCAGATCGGGATCAGCACCACGACGGACTGCCCCAGGCCCAGCAACTGTCCGCCGGTATGGAATATCTGGGTCAAAAGATAGAAGCCGACACCGATCACGGCGCCGGACAGCACGCGCCAGCCGAAGGCGGCGCTGCGCGTGGTGCCGAAACCCACGCCGATAACGACGGACAGCAATACCATCGCGGCAAAGGAAAACGGCAGCATGGCCTTCTGCCAGAAGGCCATGCGCACCTGGCCGTCGTCCGCGCCGCTTTGCTCCAGGTGGTTGGCATAGGCGTAGAGCGCGCGCGGCGACATCGCTGCCAGCGACTGCCCCAGCGCCGGCAGCTCCGCGGCGGACCAGAACGGCCCGAGCTCCAGCGAGGGCAGGTTCCGGGTGCTGACCCTGCCGTCCTGCCATTCCTTGAACTGCACGTCGATCAGCTTCCACTCGCGCTCGCCGACGAGCTCCGCGCCGCGCGCGTCGATCGCGCGAAGCAGTTCATTGTCCGGTCCGAACTCGTACAGAGAGATCTGCTCCGGGATGTGTCCGGCGCGCAGGTTGCGCACGTTGAAGAAGCGGTTGCCGCTCTTCGACCACAGCCCCTGGCCGTCGAGCAGGTCGAGGTTGCCGCTGCGCCGTACCATGCGCTCGGTTTCGGCTCGCTGGTGCATGTCGGCAACGAGGAATTCCCCGGCAAAACCCAGCGCGAGCATCATGGCGAGCGTGGGGACCGCGCAGATCTGCAGCAGTTGGCGCAGCGAGAATCCGGCGCCACGGATCACGACGAGCTCGCTGTTGCGCGTGAGGGTGGCGAACGCGAGGATGGTACCGAGCGCCGCGATCACGGGCGAGAGCTCGAGGACGCGCTGTGGCGTGGTCAGCAACACGTAATGCAGCGCGTGCGCGAGGCGGTAGCGCTCGCTCAGGTTGTCGATCTCGTCGACCAGCGCGAGCAGCCCGAACAGCGCGGTCAGCACGAGGAACACGATGAACCAGCCGCGCGCGAGCTGCCCGGCCAGAAAGCGGTGGATGATCATCGGCGCCATCCCCGTCGCCGCAGTCCCGGCATCAGCATCAGCAGCACCAGCAGCGCGACCGGCGGCACATACGCGAGCAGCAAGCCCGGGAACGGCGGGATGTCGCCGTTCTCGAGCGCGTTGCGCACGACGCCCGAGACGGAGAACACCAGCAGGTAGACGGCGACGGCGACCGCGAAGATGCCGGAGCGCGACTGGCGCGGGCTGGCGCGGCTGAGCGGCACCGCCAGCAGGGCCAGCACCAGCGTCGCCAGCGGCGTGGTCAGCCGCCACTGGTACTCGGCAATGTCCTTGGGCTGATCGGAGTCACCCAGCGTGCCGGTGGCCACGGCCTTGCGCCGGAACTTGCTGATGCGCTCCTCCTCGGGCAGGCGGACCAGGAAGCTGTTGAAGCGCATGTCGATGTCGCGCGTGCCACCGCGCTCGAGCAGGTAGGCGTGGCCGTCGAAGAATTCCACCGAGCGCGAGCCCTCCTCGTCCATGGCGTGGATGCGCGCGCGCTCGGCCGAGATGACCTGCGAGCGCTGCTCGCGCTCGACCTGCAGGAACACGCCGCGCATCTCGTCGGCTTCGACGTCGACCTCGCGCGCATAGAGCACGTAGCCGCCGTTGCCGACGTCGGTGAACGTGCCGGCGCGGATGTTCGAGAGGTCGAAGCGGCTGATGGTCTGCTGCTCCAGCGCGTAGGTCCTCGCGTAGGCCCAGGGTCGCGCGAATACCGACAGCAGCGCCACCGCGATGGCGCACAACAGGCCCAGCTTGCCGACCGCGCGCAGGATGCTGGCCTCGCTGACGCCGGCCGCGCTGAGCGCGGCCATCTCGGAGTCACGGTAGAGGCGCCCGATCGCGAACAGGATGGCCAGGAACAGCGTGGTGGGGACCAGTACTTCCATCGCGATCAGCGTGTTCAGGAAGATGAGTTGTGCCACGACGTGCGCGGCGATCTCGCCGGAGGCCGCTTCGGAGAGCTTCACCGCCGCGCTGAACGCGATGAACACGGTCGCCAGAATCGCCAGGCCGGCCGCGAAGGGGCGGACGATCTCCGAGGTGATGTAGCGCTCGATAAGCATGCGGGTGGCTGATGTCCGTGGTCACAGTCCGTGGATGATGCCGCAGCACCGGCTTGCGCGAGCAGGAGAGGCGCGACGGGGTCGGCGGTCGCGCGCCTCGGGCAGCGTTGCTATTGTAATGCAGCGGATCGGGGCTGGCACGACGAAGGAAGGGAATATCCCGGGGTGAACGAAGACAACGCGCATTCGAGCCTGACGCCGCGCGTCTGGCTGCTGCTCGGCCACAAGGCGGGCGACAACAACCAGGTGCTGGCGCTGGCCGAAGCACTCGCGTGGCCGTGGGAGGAGAAGCGAATCGTCTACCGACCGTGGGAACTGCTGGCCAACCGGCTGCTCGGCGTGACGCTGTGCGGCATCGATCGCGGCGCCTCGAGCGCGCTGCAGCCGCCGTGGCCGGATCTGGTGATCAGTTCCGGGCGGCGCAACGAGCCGGTGGCCCGGTGGATCCGCAGACAGGCGCCGGGCGTGCGGCTCGTGCACGTCGGCAGGCCGTGGGCGCCGCTGGATGTATTCGACCTGATCGTCACCACGCCCCAGTACAGCCTGCCGCTCCGCCCCAACGTGCTCGAGAACGAGCTGCCGATGCATCGCCTGCGCCGGGAGCGGCTCGCGACCGAGGCGCAACGCTGGCGCGCGCGCCTTGCGCCGCTCGCGGTGCCGCGCATTGCGGTGTTGCTCGGGGGCAACAGCGGCGCCTATGTCTTCACGCCGGAGAAGGCGCGCCGGCTCGGGCGGCTGGTCAACGGACTGGCGCGTTCGCAGCACGGTTCGGTGCTGGTGACAGACAGCGCGCGCACGCCGCCCGGCGTGACCGATGCGTTCCTCGCCGAGCTCGACGTCGCCGTGCATTGCCATCGTTGGGGCGCAGCGCGCGAGGACAATCCCTACCTGGGCTATCTCGGCCTTGCGGAGCAGTTCGTGGTCACGGCCGACAGCATGTCGATGATCGCCGAGGCGTTGTTTGCCGCGAAGCCGCTGTTCCTGTTCAGCCTCGAAGACGGTCCGCACTGGTGGAAGCGCCGCTACAACTACCGCTTCAACGCCCTGGCGCACCGGCTGGCGATGGCCATCGGGCCGCGTCGCATGCGTCGCGACACCGGACGGATAATCGGGCGCCTAGTGGCGGACGGGCGCGCGAGCTGGCTGGGCGAGGGCAAGGCGGCGATGAGCGCGCGCGACCCGGTCGATGAGGCAGAACGCGCTGCGGCGGCCGTCGCGGCGCTGTTCAGGGCGAACGGCGCCTGAACTGCCGCCGCGCCCTCAGGCGGCCTTCTGCGCGACGCCGGAGAGCGGGTGGCGCGGCGCCGGCGGCAGGTCGGGCGTGCTCTTCAGCACCTCGATGGCATCGTGGCGCACGTGGTTCAGGCGCATTTCCTCGCGCAGGAAGCTCTCGGTCACCATGCCGTTGTCGAGGCATTCCTTGAGTAGGCCGAAGAAGAAGTTCTGCTGGTTGATGTCGGGGTGCTTGCGGTAGTGCCCCATCAGGCCGTACTCGCCGAACAGGTGACGGCGCGCCTTCATCAGCCATGCCGCCGGCGGGAACAGGCGGAAGCGCTCGGCGATGCGGAAGTCCACCGGCAAGCCGGTCTTCCACGGCTGGGTGCGACGGCGCGTGGTGTGCAGCATCTTCGTGGCGGGCGTGAGCTTGTCGAAGTCGTTCCACTCGTGCTCGAGCAGGCCGACCGTCCCTTCCGGTTCGCTCTTCAGGCAGATCCAGTCCATGTAGTCGAAGGTGAAGTCGAACATCCGGTTGAAGCGCTCTTGCACCTTCCAGTGCTGCAGTTTCGCGCAGTCGAGCAGCATCACGCTGGTGGCGAGGCACTTGTCGATCAGGCCCTTGGTGCCCGAGCGCGGGCGGCACATCACGGCCTTGCCTTGCATGTCGCGCGAGAACAGTTCCCACACGTCCGCGCAGGCGAACACGTCCGGGTCGATCACGACGGCGCGGCCCTGGAATCCCATCAGTTCGGGCGGCATGAAACGCGTCAGCGTGAAGGACTGCAGGTCGTCGTTCAGCCACACGCGCTTGACGCCGTCGCGCAGGTAGGTCTGGCCCTCGCGCGCGTCGAAGTAGGGGTAGTCTTTCTTCTCGATGATCTTCACATCGAACTGGTCGTTATGGGTCGAGTAACGGCGCAGCGCGTGTTGCGCCACGATCGCGCCGGTGATCTGCTTGTGATTGGTCTGGATGAAAACGCAGTTCTGCATGGTCCGGTCCTCCGTTCAGGTTGGACTGAGTCTGGGGCCCGGGCGCAACGCGCCGCGGCCGGGCCGCTACGTGTCACGCCGCGGGAGAGGCTGCCTTGAGTTCCTCGAGCGGAAAATCGTAGAAGGCGGCGAGTTCCCGCTTCACCAGCGCCTGCATCTCGAGCACCTGCGCATCGTCGAAGTAGTCGCGATACCCCCCGACCTTGGCCTTGCGCACCTTGAAGGAGTCGGGGTTGCTGGCGTCCTTGGCGACCATCCGGCTGCCGCTCTTCCAGAACGTGCCCTTGGTTTCCATCGCGCGCATGTTCTCGACCGAGGCGAATTCCACCGCGCCGCGGATCTGCTCGGCGGTGCCGGGCGTGCCGATGAACTTCACGATGCGCTCCAGCGTGCCCGCGGTGTCGGCGCGCATGTCCTCGTAGCGCACCAGCAGGAAGTCGGCGCATTTGGGCGCCTCGCGCGCCCACAGGTTCAGGTATTCGATTACCTTGGGCAGGCCGGCGTCGCGGTCCATCATGAACGGGAAGATGTCCAGCTCGCTGCCGTGCTCGGGATAGTCGTTCAGCGCCTTCTTGCCGGGGCGCATGCGGAACTTCCACTGGAAGTACTGAGAAACGGTGGTATCGAGCGGGTTGCGCGCGAGCAATATCACCTTCTTGCCGTAGTAGTCCTTCTTGGAATCGGCGTTGCCGGTGTAGTCCTTCAGGTAATTGTCGTGCGTGAAGAAGATGCGCGGGATCGCGGCATTGCGGCGGTGCAGGTTGTCGAAGCCGATCAGGTTGTGCTCGGGCAGGTCGTGCTTGAGCTGGTAGAAGCGCGACAGCAGCACGCGCAACCACGTCCGGCCGCTCTTGCCGAAGGACACGATCACGCAGTCGGCCAGCTGGAGCTTGTGGAATTCCTCCTTGCCGCGCAACCGGCGTTCGAGCCGGATCCTGCGCTCGGCCGGCATCCAGAAACAGAGGCCGAGGATGAGGAACCGCGAGACCTTCTTGATTACCGTATGCATCTGGAAAACCGTGCGAATGTCGGGAAAAAATACTAGCAGCTGCCCGTCCCCGGCTCACCCGCTATCCGCGGTACTTTGCCTGTCGCAAAACGCGCATTTGTGCGACCGCAACCTCGCGCCGCCGCTGCGGTTCGCGCCGGCCCGCAAGCCGCCATATGCACATGGATTGGCGGCCCGACTCTGGTAGCATTTCGTGCACTGATGGCATCGGGTTCTGGTGCTCGCGCGGCGTTCGCTCGGGCCGGGGAGGGGCAGTGGCATACATCGACACCAAGGCGCTGGCTGCGATCGATCCGCGCGCATTCCAGCGGACCGATCCGTTCCCGTGGATCAACCCGGCCGGCTTCCTGAGCGCCGACGGGTTCGCGCGGCTGGTAGCGAACCTGCCCGACGTGAGCCGTTTCACCTCTGCCATCGACTACACGCGCCAGCGCAAGTACGGCCAGCAGAACCACGATCGCTACGTGCTCGAGTACCTCGACGGCATGGAGTTGCCGGCGCCGTGGCAGGAGTTCATCGACGAGCTGCGCGGGGACGCCTACCGCGACTTCATCGCGCGGCTGCTCGGGCATCGCCATTTCCGTTTTCGCTTCCACTGGCACTACACGCCGCGTGCCTGCAGCGTCTCGCCGCACTGCGATTCGCGCACCAAGCTCGGCTCGCACATTTTTTACCTGAACACGCGCGACAACTGGGACCCGGCGTGGGGCGGCGAGACGATCGTGCTCGACGATCACGGCCGTTTCGCGGTGGACTCCAGCCCCGCCTTCGAGGATTTCGACGCCGCCTGGACCGCCGAGACCATGGACAACCGCAGCCTGATCTTCGGGCGGCGCGGCAACTCCTGGCACGGCGTGCGCGCGATCGAGTGCCCCGAGGGGCAACTGCGCAAGGTGTTCATCGTGGTGTTCGAGGATTACCGGCGCTCGCGCATGCTGGTCAAGCGCTTCAACCGCCTGCTCAAGGGCAAGCCGCTGGTGTCGGAGAAAGAGCTCGGGATGTACTGAGCGCGCGGCGCCGCTCAGAGCACGGTCACGGGGATGCCGCAGGCATCGGCCGTGGCGTGATAGTCCGGATCCTCGCTGGCGGCCTCGACGATGAACTCGGAGCGGCTGTTGCTCACGAACAGGTGATTGAACATCACCGCGGAGGAGTAATAGCCGATCACCCGCGCATAGGGGTGGGCCAGCAGGTGCTCCTCGAGGATTCCCGTGAGCTGCAGTTCCACCCAGTCGGGTGCCTCGGTGGCGATGAACTCGATGCCGCAGCGGTTCTTCGGGTGCATGCGAAAGCGCACCGGATGCCCGCGCGCCTTCTCGCGCGCCGCCAGCACGAAGGCGCGGCTGATGCCGCCCAGTCCGCCGATCACCAGCACCTCGTCCGAGGGCGCCTGCGCGGATTGCCCGAGCGGCACGATCACGACCTTGGCCGGATCGGCGTGGATATCCCTGGCGGCAAAGTGATAGATCTTCGCGAGGAACGGGCTCCAGGAGCCGGATTTGTGCCGCACGTCGGCGGGCTCGACGCCGAGCACGCGCCGCATCAGCCAGCCCGACAGGGCGCCTCCCTTGGCCTTGCCGGGCAGGTGACGCAGCAGCGCCGCGCCGTCCGGGATCATGTTGTACTCGACGCTGGCGCAGTGACGGTCGAGCAGGCGGCGCAGCGCGTAGACGAACGATTCGTTGTAATAGGGCGAAAAAACCCGTACGTGCTTGCCCCTCAGGCCGAGCGTGTCGAAGACGCCGCGGGCGAAGCGCAGCTTGCCGATCTTCTTGCCGAAGGCGCGCGTCAGGGCGTCGTTCGCGTCGGCGAACACCACCGGATGCGCCGCGGCCGCGCGGCGCTCGATGCCCTCGCGCGGCTGGTACATGGCGTAGGCGACGTCGGCGAGCCCCAGGTGCTCGATCAGCAGTGTCGAGAAGTAGTACTGGAAGCCGGTGCTCAGCACGAACAGGTTCACGGTCATGTACTGCCATCCTCCATTGCCCCGATGCCCGCAGAGGCATCGCGCAGGTCGAGCTCCGTGAAATCGGCGATCTGCGGGTGCGGGCAGTGCGCGCGACCGTCGGGCCAGTCCGACACGCCGTGCACGAAGACGAACTCGAGCCCGAACTCCTCGGCCAGCTGCATGTCGAGCTCGGCATCGCCGAAGTAGAGCGCGCGCCCGCGCAAGGCCCCGGCTGCGGCGAGCAGGCGCATGTTGTCGCGCTTGCTGGTCGGGCTGCCCAGGATCGAGGTGAAATGCCTGTCGAGGCCGCGCGCGGCGAAAACCGCGCGCACTTCGCTCTGCGCGCCGCCCGTGACCACGTGCGCCGCGACGCGCGGCGGGATCGAGGCGAGCAGCGCCGCGACGCCGGGTATCAAAGGGCAGGCGAGCAGTTCGCGCGCGCAGATGGCGGCATAGTCGCTCAGCAGGCCGCCGAGCAGGCGTTCGCGGTCTGCGGGAGCCACCGTGACGATCGCGTCGAGGAAATGGGCGAACTTCTCGTTGCGGCTGATGCCGCCGTGGCGGTGGTGGTAGTCGAGAAAGCGCGCGCTCGCCTCGGCGCCAAAAGGTGCGGTGACGGTGCGAAAGGCCGCGCTCTTGATGCGGTTGGAATCGAGGATGACCCCGTCGCAGTCGAAGACCAGCGTGTCGTAATCAGCCGCCGCGAAGTGCATCCACCACGCGCTCCAGGTCCTCGGGCGTGTCTACCGCAATGCTGCTCGAGGCCAGTTCGACCATGCGCACCTCGACGCCGAGGTCGAGGAAGCGCAGGATCTCGATGTCCTCGATCTGCTCGATCGGTCCCTTCGCGCTCACGCTGGCGAAGGCCGCGAGCTGCGCCGGCGAGAGGCAGTAGATGCATACCTGCTTCCACGCCTTCTCGAAGCTGCCGCCCTTGTTCGCCGGGATTGCCGCGCGGCTCATGTACATCAGGCGCCCGTCCTGCGTGGCGACCACCTTGGGGACGTTGCGCGACCAGTACTCGCGCTCCTCGGCGATGGCGGTCATCGCGTTGATCACCGCGCCACCGTGGCACCGCCAGGCCTGCGCCACGGCGAGGATGTCGGCCGGGTCCAGCATCGGCTCGTCGCCCTGCACGTTGATCAGGAACTCGTAGTCGAGCGCGCGCGCGGCCTCGGCCACGCGGTCGGTGCCCGTCAGGCACGCGGAAGAGGTCATCAGCACGCGCGCGCCGAAGCCCTCACAGGCCGCGCGGATGCGCGCATCGTCGGTGGCGACGTAGACGTGCTCGGGCCCCAGCGCCTGGACGCAGCGCTCCCAGACGTGGCGGATCATCGGCTTGCCGAGGATGTCGGCGAGCGGCTTGCCGGGAAAGCGCGAGGAGGCGAAGCGCGCCGGAATGACGATCGCGCAATCGGACCTAGCGGTAGCTGGCATAGATTGATCCTTGGGCCACGGGGTAGTTGGTGGGCGTCAGCGCGGTCAGCGCGATGTCGCTGATCGCGGGCGCCACGACCCTGAACAGCTGCAGCATCTCGGCCTGGCGCGAGTCATCGGCATGGAATCCGTCGAAGCCGACCAGGAAGATACGCCTGGCGCGCCCGGCGATGCACAGCGCCAGCGCGTAGCCGAAGGCGAGCGGCACCGGGATCACGCAACCGTTGGCGCGCGCCTCGAAGCCGCCGGGTTGCAGCACACAATCGTACTCGTGCAATTCGGCCGCGCCGAGCGCCGCGCGCGTGCCCTCGTCCTGGAAGCGGCGCGCTGAATAGATCGGCTTGCCGCAGCCGGCGAGGAAATCGGCCTCGTACAGCAGCCGGAACTGGTCGACGCAGATGATGCCATCGACCAGCGCGGGATCGATCGCGCCCTGGTGGTTCAGCGTCAGCACCAGCAGCCGGTGGTCGCGGATGAAGAGCTCGATGTCGGCGGCATACTGCTGCACGCTGGGTCCCGCGCCGACCAGCAGCACGTCGGCATCGCGGAACGCGGAGAGGTCCGTGGGCGGCGCCGAGGCGTCGAGCGGACGGTCATCGCGAAAGGAATGCAGCGAGCGCTCGACCTCGGTCAGGCTGAAGCTGGTCGAGTTGCGCGCGGCCAGCGAGCGCAGCGCGGAGAACTTCTCGCGCGCGCTGTAGCGCGGGTCGGCCATCAGTGTCTGCGCGAACATCGGGTGGATGTCGTGCAGCGCCGAGTAATGGTAGAAGAAGCTCGCGCCCCAGCCGTACTGGTCCTTGAGCGGCTGGAAGCCGTTCACGCACAGGGAACTCAGCTCTTCCAGGCGCGAGGCCTTGATTCCGCGCGCGTCCAGTTCGCACAGCAGGATCTCGAGCTCGGCGTTGCCGGCGCCGCGCCCCATGCCGGTCACGGTCGCGTCGAGGAAGCTCACGCCGCGCTCGATCGCGGCCAGCGTGTTTCGCACTGCCAGCGACTTGTTGTTGTGGGTGTGGATGCCGATGGCGCCATTCCAGCCGGCGGCCAGCGCATCGACCACGCGCCCGACCTCGGTGCCATCCATCGAGCCGAAGGAATCGGCGAAGTAGAGCACCTCGACCGCGCCCCACGACGCCACTTCGCGCGCGAGCGTGGTGATCTGCCCGGCGGGCTTGCCGGCGGCCTGCATCATGTTCAGCCCGACGCGGTAGCCCAGCTCGCGCAGGCGTGCCGCCAGCGCGCGACAGCTCGCGATTTCGCCCAGGTGCGCTGCGATGCGCACCCATTCGACGCGGGAGCGATCGCGCGGCTGAAACAGCGCATCGACGGCGGCAGCCGGCGCAAGACCGCAGCCGAGCAGCGCCTTGGCGTCGACCATCACCGCGAGCGCGGGACCGGCGGGCAAGGCCAGGGTGTCCAGGAACGCGTCGGTCGAATAGGCGTAGGGGCCGAGGAAGCTTGCCTGCGGGAAATTGCGGAAACCGATCTCGACGATGTCGACGCCCGCCGCCGCCATGGCCTGCAGGTACTCCTCGGCGAGCTCGCGCGCAAAGCACCAGTTGTTGTAGTAGCCGCCGTCGCGGAGCGTGCAGTCGAGAATGCGGAGCGTCATGGCGAATGCGTACCGGATGGGCCGAAACGGCGCGGCCTGCAGCGGCGCGCGTCATGGGTGACTCGACGCATTATATGGGCCGTCCGTGGCACCGGACACCCCTCGGCGGCGGTAGAAATTGCAGGCCGCCGCGCGCGCCTCAGCCGCGGCAGGCTTGCACGACGCGTCGCGCATGCTGCGTGGCGCGCTCCAGGTCCTGCTCCGGCGTGAAGCTGTAGGCGGGCAGGAACCCCTCGGCGAGATCCGAAGCCGAGCCGTGGCGAAAGAGATAGGAATAGAACGCGTCGAAGCTGCGCGGCAGGCGTATCAGCCGGCTGTCGACGATGCGCCTGGCCAGTGCGGCCAGCCAGCCCGTGCGCACGCGTCCGTCGTCGATCGGGGCGGCGGCGAGGATCAGCCGGTGCCAGCGCTCGTAGAGCGCGTTGCGCATCGGCAAGCGGTATATCGCGAGCGCCTTTCCCTCGCGCACCACGTCGCAGATCATCGAGACGCTGTCGCCGGTGACGATGAAGCGTGCGCACTGCGCCAGCGCCTGGGCGTAGTCGGAGGTCGTGTGCGCGCCGGGCTGCCAGGCAGACAGCCGGGAGCCGCCCGGCAGGTTGGCGCTGAACCACGCGCAGACATCGGCGGGCGTGCGCCGGCTGGTCACGATGCGAAGCGGCGCACCGCCGCCGTGCAGCGTGGCCAGGCGCAGCATTTCCCGTGCCTCGGGTACGCCGAGGCGGAAGCTGCGCGTGGGGCCGCCGATGAGCAGGGCCGTTTCCGTGGCAGCGTCGGAGCCGGCTGGCGCGGCAACCGCGCCCTCGGGCGCGTTGACGCGCCGCAATCCGTCGTCCAGCGGCAGCGCGATGCGCACGATGCGCGGATCGTTCGCGGTGATGTACTGGCACGAGGCGATCACCAGCGCGAATTCGCGCAGGTAGCGCGGCTGGCGCCCGATCAGGATGATGCGGGTGTGCCCCCCCGAGCGGCGCCGTATCCACAGCGCCGCCATCGTCGGGCGGCGGCCGATCGTGATGATCACGTCCGGCCACGGCGGCGCGATCGCGTCGGAGCGCGCGAGGTCGATGTGCGCGACGCTGGGGCGAAAGAACGGCTTGCCCTTCGCGAACCTGGGCTTCGGATAGACGAAGCGCGTCTCGTACGGGCAGCCGAGATTGTCGGCCAGGCTGAAGACCTGCTTGTTGTCGCCCTGCTTGTCGGCTAGCAGCAGCCAGATCAGTGGCTGCGCGCCGGTCGCCTGCTTTGGTTCGGTGTCGTGCATCAGCGCAGGATTCCCTCGCGGTAGAGGCGCCACATCAGGCCCCAGACGAAGATCAGCGGGTACTTGCGCACCCGCGGCGGGATCACCACGGGCCTGCCGCTGTGGCGTTCGAGCTTCCACGCGATGTAGTCGAAGCCGCCCTCGAAGGTGAGCAGCGCCTTCAGCAGCCGCGCGACGGACAGCAGCTTGCCCTGCACGCGCCGCAGTCCCCAGGCGACTGCGGCCGCGCGTCGCTGCGCCGGCGCTATCGTCGCCGAATAGCGCTCGCCATCAAGCGCGAGCGGCCAGCGCAGCGCCGTCGCGACCGCGCGCGTCGCCGCGCCGAAATACTCCGCGCCCATCGTCACCAGAGTTCCCGAGCGCTTGCCGCTCTCGGCGCGCAGTTCGGTCGCGTAACTCAGCGCGAGCGCATCGGTCCACAGTGAAGCGACCGTGCCGCTCGCGGCTACCGCTGGCAGCGCGCGATCGAGGAAGGTGATCGTGGCCGTGCGCAGCGCCGCGCGCACCCGTTCCAGCGTGGTCTCGTCGCGATGGTGCGCAACCGCCACGGGCTGGCAGAAGCGGCCCCAGATGTAGGACTCGAACCAGTTGCGCGAGACGCCGCGCTCGAGGTCCGCCATGGAGAGCACGGCATACTTGCAGCGCACCATACCGTTTGCAGTCCCGGTCTGCAGGTAGTAGACGTTCGGCGCCAGCGCGCGGTTCGCGGCCGCCGCGCGCAGCGTGCGGTGCGCGCCGCGATAGTCGCGCACGATCACGTACAGGTCGACCAGCCCGTCGTGCAGGTCGCCGCTGCGCAGGCAGGAACCGTAGAACAGCACCGCATCGACGGCGCCGGCATGACGCGATTGCAGCGCGCCGAGCAGCGCCGCGAGCGCGGCGCGTGCGCGCTCGTCGCCCTGGTACAGCGGACCGAACACCGGCATGGCTCAGATCCTCAGGAAGCGGGCCGTGCCCGCGCAGCCGACGCGCATCGGC
>JAKJFB010000399.1 GCA_022705125.1 Pseudomonadota bacterium | reverse complement strand
GGCCGCCGGGGTGGTCAACGGCCTGGGCCACTGGTGGGGCTACCGCAACTTCGAATCGGCCGACACCTCCACCAACCTGACCCCGTGGGGCGTGTGGATCGGCGGCGAGGAGCTGCACAACAACCACCACAGCTTCGCGACCTCCGCCAAGCTGTCGGCGAAGTGGTACGAGTTCGACATCGGCTGGATGTACATCCGCCTGCTCGAGCTGCTCGGCCTCGCCAAGGTCAAGAAGACGATCCCCCGGCCCAGGTTCGGCGAGGTCAAGCCGGTGCCCGACCTCGACACCCTGCAGGCGATCGTGACGCACCGCTACGACGTGATGACGCGCTACGTGCGTTCGCTGCGCGAGGTCTTCGTCGACGAGGCGCGCCGGCTGGGCGAGGTGCACGGGCTGGAGCTGAGCGCGCGTCGGCTGCGGCGCTGGGTGCTGGGTGGCGAGCTGCGCGGACTGGACGACACCCAGCGCAGGCGGCTGGAGCAGGCCGTCGAGGGCAGCCCGGCGCTGCGCACGGTGGCGGCGATGCGCGACGAGCTCGCTGCGTTGTGGTCGCGCTCGAACGCCAGCCGCGAGCAGCTGCTCGCGCAGCTGCAGGACTGGGTGGCGCGCGCCGAGCGCAGCGGCATCCGTCCGCTGCAGGAGTTTTCGCTGCGGCTACGCAGCTATGCGGCGTGAGCGAGGGGTGGGGCGTCAGGCGCGACTCAGTCGCGCAGGGCGTCGGCCCAGCAGTTGGGGGTCTCGTACAGGCGCACGCGCTCCAGCCTGAGGTGGTTGCCGTAGGTGTCGCGATAGGCCGGGTCGAGGATGCGGAAGGCCTCTGCGGCGAGGTTCTCGGCGGTGGGCACGACGTCGAGCACGACGGTCTTGTGGCCGGGGATCGCGGCCAGCAGTTCGAGCACCAGGTGGTCGCCCCGGTAGGCCAGGAAGGCGTGGTCCCAGGGGCCGACGACGTATTCGTTGGCGATGCGCTTGACGTCGGCGAAGTCCATCACCATGCCGTTGACCGGTACGCCGTCGGCCTTGATGATGTCGCCCGACAGCGTCACCTCCAGCGCGTAGCGGTGGCCGTGCAGATGCCGGCACTGGCTGGCGTGGTCCGGAATCCGGTGTCCGGCGTCGAATTCGAGGCGGCGGGTGATGCGCATGGCGGGTCTCTCTGGAAAGGCGCCGGAGTATAGCACCGGCGCGCCCGCGCCGACTCCGCGTATTTTCCGCAAGTGGTTGAACAAACGATGAATTCTTCCCAAGGACAGCCCCCCGGCACGCTCGCGACCCTGACGGTGGGCAAGCACGATCGCGACCTCGCCGGGCTGACCTACGTCTATCCAGTGCTGTCGCGCCGCGCCGGCGGGGTGTCGGTCGGCATCAACCTGAACCCGAACAACGCCTGCAACTGGCATTGCGCCTACTGTCAGGTGCCCGACCTGGTGCGCGGCAAGGCGCCGGAGATCGACCTCGCCCGGCTCGAGAGCGAGCTGCGCGGCTTCCTCGCCGACCTCATCCACGGCAGCTGGATGGAACGCCACGTGCCCGAGGGCGCGCGGGTGATCCGCGACATCGCCTTTTCCGGCAACGGCGAGGCGACCAGCGCCGAGGTCTTCCCCGAGGCGGTCGCGCTGGTGCTGCGGCTGCGCGACGAGTTCGGGCTGTCACCGCAGGCGGTGCCGGTGCGCCTGATCACCAACGGCAGCCTGCTCGCGCAGGCGCGCGTGCAGGAGGGCGTGCGCCGGCTGGGCGAGGCGGGCGGCGAAGTGTGGTTCAAGGTGGATGGCGGCAGCGTCGAGGCGATCGAGCGCATCAACGGGGTGCGGCTCGAGCCCGCGGCGGTGGCGCGCAACCTGACGCGCTGCGCCGAGCTGTGCCCGACCTGGGTGCAGACCTGCATGTTTCGCTGGGACGGCGCGCTGCCGTCGGACGCGGACATCGACGCCTGGCTGGCGGTGCTGGAAGCCGCCGGGACGGAGCGCCTGCGCGGCGTGCTGCTCTACGGTGTGGCGCGGCCGTCGATGCAGCCGGAGGCGCCGCGGATCGCGACGCTTGCGGCGGACGAACTCGAGGCGATCGCCGAGCGCGCCCGAAAAAAAGGGCTGACGGTGCGCGTCAGCCCTTGATCGCGCGCGGCATGCGCTCAGCGCTCCTTGCGCTTGGCGCGTGCTTCCTTCTTGAGGGTCTTGTAGAGCTCGGGGTTGGTCGCCTTGAGGTACTCGGCAACCTCGACGTCGTCGCGCTTGACCTTGTTGATGTCGATCTGCTCGACATGGACCAGGCGCAGCAAGGCCTGCACCGGGCGGGGAATGTTGCGGCCGCTCTCGTAGCGCGAGCCACCGCTCTGGGTCACGCCGATCTTGGACCAGAACTGCGACTGGTTCAGGCCGAGCTTGCGGCGAATTTCGCGTACATCCAGCTTTTCATTTGCTTTCATGGAGATTTCCTCGAGTTTGTATCCGTTCGGGCCTTCCCGGAGTCGATGCGGACAGGATTCTGCCTATGACTAAGGTCATAGAACGCATGCAGTATAGGTTAGTATTCTCTCTACATACAAAATAGATTTTAGCAAATTCAGCAAATAAGTAATAAAAAACACGTCCTGGAGATTTTGTTTCGATCGGGCGAGCAAAACTTCACGCCGCCGGATAGCATCGCGGACCTTATTCACCTGTAGTTTTGGATACGACGATGGCGCTGATAGTTCAGAAGTACGGTGGAACCTCGGTGGGGACCCCCGAACGCATGCGGAGCGTCGCCCGCAGGGTGGCGAACTTCCGGGCGCAGGGCCATCGCGTGGTCGTCGTCGTGTCGGCGATGAGCGGCGAGACCAACCGCCTGATCGCGCTCGCCCGCGCAGTCGCGCCAAGTCCCCGCACGCGCGAGCTCGACGTCGTCGTATCCACCGGGGAGCAGGTCAGCATCGGCTTGCTGTGCATGGCGCTCGACGACCTCGGCGTCCCGGCACGCAGCTACACTGGCGCGCAGGTAAGGATTCTCACCGACTCGACGCACACCCGGGCGCGCATCCTCGACATCGACGCGGCGCCGATCCGCAAGGACCTCGACGCGGGCGGGGTGGTGGTGGTCGCCGGCTTCCAGGGCGTGGACGCACACGGCAACATCACAACCCTCGGCCGTGGCGGCTCGG
>JAKJFB010000398.1 GCA_022705125.1 Pseudomonadota bacterium | reverse complement strand
GGCGACCTCGGTGCTGTCCGACCTGCGCGTGCGCATGGAGCAGTTCTACCAGGACAACCGCAGCTACGTGTCGACCGGCACCACCTGCGGCGTCGCCATGCCCACACAGCAGTTCTTCACGATGAGTTGCACCGGCACCAGCACCACCTACACGCTGACCGCGACCGGCAAGTCCGGCACGGACGTGGCAGGGTTCACGTACACGCTGAACCAGCAAAACGTCCGCGCGACAACCGGCGGCAGCTTCGGCACCAGCACGACCTGCTGGGTCGGCAAGAGGGGAGGCGGCTGTCTATGAGGACGCCGATCCAGCGCGGTTTCGGCCTGGTCGAGGCCATGGTGACGATCGCAGTCTTAGCGATCCTGCTCGCGGTCGCCGTGCCCAGCTTCCAGCAGATGATCGCCAACAGCCGCACCCGCACCATCGCCGAATCCTTCCGCGCCGGTGTGGATCTGGCCCGTACCGAGGCGATGCGGCGCAATCTGCCGGTCGGGTTCGCCGTCGTCTCAGCCGTCACCGGCTGCAGCGCCGACACCACCGGCACGAACTGGGTGGTCTTCTTGGGCACGACCTGCAACAACGACGCGACGGTGGTGCAAAGGTTCGTCGCCGGGGGTAGTGAGGCGGGCGTCACGGTCAGCACCTCGAGGGGCACGCTCATCTTCAACGGGATCGGCATGAGTGTGGGCGGAGCCACGGCCACCATCGACTTCGGCAACAATCTCCCCTCCGCACAACGACGTACGCTCCGCCTGGGCGTCAGCGCGGGCGGCCAGACCCGCCTGTGCGAGCCCGGCATCACCGCCAGCGGCGACCCGCGTGCCTGTTGAGGAGGCCAGCCATGAAGCGCACCGTGAGACTCCCCATCCAGCCCGGCCGCTCCAAGGCCTGCGCGGGCAGCCGTCCGCAGCGCGGCGCCAGCCTGCTCGAGGTGCTGATCGCCCTGCTGATCTTCTCCTTCGGCGTGCTCGGCATCGTCGGCCTGCAAGCCAGCATGAACATCCGCAGCACCGAGGCCCGTCAGCGCGCCGAGGCGGCGCTGCTGGCCGACGAGATCATCGGTCGCATGTGGCTGGCGCCTGCGATCAGGCGTGAGGATTTTGTCTATCGGTCCGACGCCGACTGCACTGCGACCGCGACGACACCGCCAGACATCCTGTCGTCCTGGTTGAACAAGCTGCGGGCGACCATCCCCGGCGCCCAGGCGGTCATCGGCCACGACGAGACCACTGGCGAGACCCGGCTCACCATCTGCTGGCCGCGCCCGCAGACCAACGAATGGAGCAACCATGTCGTCCGCGCCCGCATCAATTCGAACAACTGAAGCCGCGCGGCCGGCACCCGGGCGCGCAAGCGCCGGCAGATGGCGCCGCGCTCCGAGGCTACGCACGCGCGGCATCGGCCTGGTCGAGCTGATGGTCGGCATGACCATCGGCCTGATCGCGCTGCTCGTCATGGTGCAAACCTTCTCGGCAAGCAATGCACACAAGGCCAACACGGTCAGCGGCGCCGACGCGACGACGGCCGGCCAGGTGGCCATGACGCTGCTGGAACGCGATCTGCTGAACGCGGGCGCGGGCTTGATCGGCACGGGCTGCAGAACGATCAAGTATCTCAAGCCCGGCACCAGCGGAGCACAGGAGATGAATGGCATGCCGGTCACGATCGTGGCGGATCCGGGCGCGCCGAGCGCCCTGGCCTCGCGCAGCGATCGCATCACGATCCGCTACGCGAGTTCGGGAGAGGCCTCGATCGCCAAGGCCACCCTCACCGAATCCATGCCCAGCCCCTCGTCCACAATGTTCGCGAACATCGGGATGGGGTTTTCCGAGGACGATCTGATCGTGCTCAACGACGCGGAAGGCCACTGCGCGATCCAGCAGCTCACCCAGGACCCCGGCTCGGTCGGGCGCGGAGGCGGTGCATGGCGGTTCCAGATCAACCCGAGCAGTCCGTATAACGATCCGGGCGACTCGGCCGGCCTGTTCCCCTCCGACGGTTACCAGTCGGGGACCGGCACGATCCGCTCGCTCGGCCCGGGCGGCATCGCCGAGACGGTCTATCGCCTGCAGTCGCGCGGCAGCAGCACCGCGCCACCCGACACCGACCTGGCAACCTCGCGCGCCGACATGGCGAGCACCACGGCCGCGCAGACGCTCGTGCGCGACGTCGTCGCCCTGCGGGCCCAGTACGGCTGGTGGAACAGGACGACCAACACCGTGAGCTTCAGTTCGACGATCCCCACCGGAGCCGGGGCGGCGGATCTGGTCGCCGTGCGCGTGGGCATTCTGGTGCGCGCGAGCCAGCGCGACGCCAGCTACACCGCGCCCGAGACCTTCAGCTTTTTCGAATACGACACGCCGGTCCAGATCACCCTGGGCAGCGCGGAGCGCAACTACCGTTATCGGAGCTACGAAACCGTGGTTCCGTTGAGGAATGCCTTATGGAACCGCGAGTGATGCACGGTGAACGCCGCCAGGGCGGCGCCGCGCTTTTCATGGCGCTGATCATGCTCGTGGCGATGAGCATCGCCGCGGTCTCGCTCGTGCGCAGCGTAGACACCACGGTGACGATTGCCGGCAACCTCGCCTTCCAGCAGGCGGCACTGCAGGCCTCCGACTTCGGCGTCGAAGCCGCCGCGCACGACCTCGACACCAAGCCGCGCGAGAGCGAGTGGAAGGTCGGTGGGACCTGTCGGCTGACGAGCGCCGAACCCACGGTCTCGAACTATTTCCCGACCATGTTCGCCACGGCGAGCACGATGGGCAGCCCGACCATCGGTGGGCGCAGCTACACGATTCCGGGGGTCCCCACGCTCGACTGGGACAAGGTCGCCTGCATCGAAGACTCCCGGATCCCCGATGGATACCGGGTGCAGTACGTGATCGACCGCATGTGCACCGGCACGGCCAACCGTGCCGAATCCTGCGTTTCGGACAACCCCGAGGAAGGCGGATCCCGCCGTGCCGGTTCGCCACGCATCACCGGCGCCTCGTCGATCCGTTACCGGCTGACCGTCCGCGTCACCGGCCCGAACAATGCGCAGTCCTTCGTGCAGGTCGTGCTGCGCGACTGATGGACTCCTCGCCCCTAACCGGAGAACGCGTCGTGAACAACGCACACCCCGCCTTCCGGCC
>JAKJFB010000397.1 GCA_022705125.1 Pseudomonadota bacterium | reverse complement strand
GGCGCCACCTCCGCCATGCCTCGCACGTGTGTCGTACCACTTGGGACCCGTGGTCACGATCTCGAAATCGCCGCGGCCGGTGCTCAGGTGCCAACGCTGGCTCTGATCGTCCTTGATTGGCCGATACGTCGGGTCAACCTTGAGGTGGGTGGCCAGCAGCGCAAGCGCGTCGCAGGCCGGCATCTGGCGAAGCCGTGTCAACGTCGAGGCACTGAACGAACTGCGTAGTCGGCGCGCGACCATGTTCGCGACCTCCTGTGGCGTTGTTCGAAAACGCGGGACGCGGCGGGCTACTCGCCTCTGAAAGAGGCTGGGCTGCCCGGGCGTGAGGTGACTGTAGGCAGCGAGGCTGCTCAAACCAAGGGCGTTGACACTCGCGAATGCAACCTAACATCCCTATCTGACCATGCCGTCGCGGGCGGCGCAGGGCGGACCGGGCGGCTTCTCATACTACGACCAGGTCTGTCTGCCCGAGAACGAGAAGGATCTGCACTGGGCGCACGCCGGGCGCTGCTACCGCTCGCAGGTGGTCATCCGCATGAACGGCCGCACCGGGAGCCGCCGCGGGACCGAGGCCTACCTGCTGACGCTGGATGACGCCGGCACGTGGTCTCCCGCCGCGCTGCCCGATGGCACCGTCTCCGATGGCAAGGTCGAGACCTATGCGCGATGCGTCGAGGCCATCTGCGGGCCGGCGGAGACCTTCTTCACGTCGGTCTTCTCGGCCCAGGGCAAGCGGCAGCTCAGCACCTACCGCAACGGCGAGATCAAGGCCCTGCTGGCCGATCTGCTGGGGCAGGAGGACATCCGCGCGCTCGGTCAGAAGGCGGGCGAGACGGCGCGGCAGCTGAAGGCAGCGCTGGCGGCGTTGCGCGCTGAAGCGACCGCGTTCGATGCCGAGCGCCAGCGGTTGGAGGATGACGCCCGTCGATGGCACGGCGTAGACGAGAGGGTCAAGGCGGCGCAAGCCAGCCGGCAGGCGGCCCACGAACAACGGGAGGCTGCGCGAACGCACGAGGCGTCGTTGATGGCCCTGCACGTGCAGGCGAAGGCTGTCGAGAGCCGGCGAGCGCAGTTGATGGAGGAACTGGCCGGCGCACGTGCCGTGGGTGATCGCACCCTGCAGGACCTGCGCGCGCAGGATCGGGAGGCAACGGATCGGCTCGCACAGCTCGACGGTCGTGTGGCGCAGCGTGTCGCGCAGGCCAGGGCGCAGCGCGAACGACTGGAGGCCCGCATCCGGTCCCTGCAGCGGGTGCTGGCGGACGAGGCCGTGGTGGCTCGAGCCGGCCGCCGTCTGCCGCTGGCGACAGAGGTGGTGCGTCGCCGCGAGGACCGCGTGCTCGCGCTTCGGGATGCCGTCCAGGATCTTGCGCGTCGTCACGATGCCGTCGCAGGGCTCGGGCAGCGGCTGGCATCGCTCGAGCGCGAGGCGGGGCAGGCCGCGCTCCAGGCGGAGGACCTGAGCCGCCGGTTGGCCCTGAGCAACCGCGTGCCGTGCAGCGGCATGCCCATGCAGGGCCAATGCACCCTGTTGTCGGACGCGCGCGAAGCGGCCGCGCTGGCGCCGAGCGCCCTGCAGCGCATCCGTCAACTCGCTGCGGAACGGGACGGTCTTCGGCTTGAACTGCAAGCCTTGCAAGAGGCGGTGAACCTCAACGGCGGCGCACCGCAGAGCCTGAGCCGGGCCGAGTGCCAGTCGAGGCGAGCCCTGGCCCGTCAGACGGCCTATGCCGCCTTGGCTGCGCGCGAGGCGGAGATGCGCCAGGCGCGCGCGGGTCTTGTCGAAGCGGAGGACGAACTCGCCGCTCTTCCTCCAACTCAAGACCCGTCGGCCGGGGCGGACATCGCGATCGACACCGACTCCGAAGCGGCCGAGCGCCAGCAGATCATCGCCAGCCGGATGCGCGTTGCCGAGCGTGTCTCGCTGCTGGAAGCTCAGACCCAGGCGGCCATCCACCGACTCCAGGCTGCGATCAATGCGCTGCCGTCACCGCCGGATGCTGCGCGGCTCGAACAGGCCCGAGCCCAGGTGGGGCGCTGGCAGGGTGTCCTGGACGAGGCGGAACGCTCGCATCTGGCCGCTGTACGCGACGCGCAGGCGCTTGCCGACCTGTCGGCCCAGATGAAGGAGCATGGCCGGAGGCGTGACGCAGCCGCGGCCCGCACGGCACGGGTGGAGCAGGAACTCGCGAACTGGCTGCTGTTCGCCCGCTGCATGGGCAACGATGGCCTGATCGCGCTGGCCATCGACGATGCGGGGCCGACCTTGTCCGGCCTGGTGAACGATCTGCTGCTGGCCTGCTATGGCCCGCGCTTCACGGTGGCCATCGAGACCCTGCAGGAGACGGCCAAGGGAGAGCAGCGCGAGGGCTTCGACATCCGCGTCTACGACGCAGAGTCGGGCGAGGACAAGAGCGTCACGGCGATGAGCGGCGGCGAGAGGGTCTGGATCTCATGCCGTGACCGGCATGAGATCCACTATGCCGAGAACCCGGATATGCCGAGTGCGCGATCCGGCAGGCGTCCCGGCCCCTGCAACTGCGCCGCAGGTACCTGCGAAGCGATGCGGCATAACACGTCGGGATCCGGGACGATGAGCCCTGACGCGCGCGGTGGCAAGAGCCTCAGCCTGATGAGCGGTGGTGAGCGAACCTTCATCGACGCCTGCCTGACGCGCGCGATCGCCCTGTACCTGGCCCAGAACACCGGACGGCGATTCGATACGCTCTTCTCCGACGAGGCCGATGGGCCACTCGATCCAGAACACAAGCGCATGTTCATGGCGATGAAGCGCGAGGTCCTTCGGCTCGGCGGCTACCGGCAGGAGTTCTTCATCACCCAGACCCCGCACCTCGCAGCGATGGCCGATGCAATCATCGACCTCGACGCCATGCAGGCCGAGCCGCGAGCGGGCATCGATGCTGCCCATCGGTGACACGAACTACACGGGTTCACGGTAGCGCCTCGCGGCCATATGTTCGGCTCCGCCGGGGACGGTTTCCCCGGAAGGAGACCCTCATGGAAGAGTTGTTTGTGCGCCCGCGCGCACTGACGCGGATGCGCGAAGGCCCGCTGGGCATGTGCATCGATACCTTCATCGGTTCATTGGCAGCAAAGGGCTATAGCCGCGACTCGCGAC
>JAKJFB010000396.1 GCA_022705125.1 Pseudomonadota bacterium | reverse complement strand
AAGGGTGCGCGCCTGTCCAGCCAGGTCAGCATCGCCGGCCGCATGCTGGTGCACCTGCCGGGCGACGAGCACATCGGCATCAGCCAGAAGATCGGCTCGCCCGAGACGCGCGAGGCGCTTCGCGCGCGCATGCAACTGCTGGTGGGCACGCGCGAGAGCGGCGGGGGCGGCGGTTTCATCCTGCGCACCAATGCCGAGGAGGCCGACGACGAGGAGCTGGCGGCCGACATCGCCTACCTGCGCCGCACCTGGCTGGCGATCCGCGAGCGTGCGCAGACCCGGCCGGCCGGCAGCCTGCTGCACGAGGACCTGAACCTGGTGCAGCGCGTGCTGCGCGACCTGGTCGGCGAGCGCACCGGCTCGATCCGCATCGACAGCCATCTGCAGTACGAGGCGCTGCGCGAGTTCGGCCAGCAGTACATGGCCGACAGCGTCGGCAAGCTCGAGCTCTACGCCGGCGAGCGGCCGATCTTCGACCTCTGCAACGTCGATGCCGAGATCGACCGCGCGCTCGAGCGCCGCGTCGACCTGAAGAGCGGCGGCTACCTGGTGTTCGACCAGACCGAGGCGATGACGACCATCGACGTCAACACCGGCGCCTACGTCGGTGCGCGCAACTTCGACGACACCATCTTCAAGACCAATCTCGAGGCGGCGGGTTCAATCGCCCGCCAGCTGCGCCTGCGCAACCTCGGCGGCATCGTCATCGTCGACTTCATCGACATGGCGCGCGAGGAGCACCGCCAGGCCGTGCTGGCCGAGCTGAGGAAGCAACTCGGGCGCGACCGCACCCGCACCGCGGTGGGTGGCTTCACGCCGCTCGGGCTGCTGGAGCTGACGAGAAAGCGCACCCGGGAGTCGCTGGCGCGCATGCTTTGCGAACCCTGCCCGACCTGCCAGGGCCGCGGCCAGGTGAAGACCGCGCGCAGCGTCTGCTACGAGATCCTGCGCGAGATCCTGCGCGAGGCACGCCAGTTCTCGGCCAAGGAATTCCGCGTGGTGGCCGCCGCCTCGGTGGTGGAGATGCTGCTCGACGAGGAGAGCCAGCACCTGGCCGGCCTGTCGGACTTCATCGGCCGCCCGATCTCGCTCAGCGCCGAGCCCGGCAGCGTGACCGAGCGCTACGACATCGTGCTGCTGTAGCGGCTCCAGGCCCGAGAATGACGGTCCACCGAACAACGCCTTCCCATGAGACGAGCGCAAGTCCTGCAGCAACTGGCGTCAAGCAAGGCCGAGCTGGCGCGCCGCTTTGGGGTGACGCGGCTCGCGCTCTTCGGCTCGATGGCTCGCGACGCAGCGCGTGCCGACAGTGACCTGGACATCCTGGTCGACTTCGATGGACCGGCCACTTCTGCTCGCTATTTCGGCGTGCAGTTCTATCTTGAGGATCTGCTGGGCCGCCGCGTCGATCTGGTGACCGACAAGGCGCTGCGTGCCGAGTTGCGGCCCTACGTCGAGCGCGAGGCGCTGCATGTCTGATTCGGCGCGTCCCTGGCGGCTCTATGTGGACGACATGATCGGCTTCGCCGAGAAGGTGCTGGCGTACACGGCTGGCATGGATCAGGCGGCTTTCGTCGCCGACAGCTTGGTTTACGACGCCAGCCTGCGCAACATCGAGCTCATCGGAGAGGCGGCGACGCGCGTCCCGCAGACCGTGCGGACGGCCCACCCCGATCTGCCTTGGCGCCTGATGGTTGCCACGCGAAACCGTTTGATCCACGCCTATCTCGGCATCGACAACGACACGCTCTGGAGCATTGTGGTGACCGACCTGCCCGCCCTGCTGCCCAAGCTGCGCGAATTGCGACTGTGCGCTCCGGCATGAAGGACCCGGCCCAGGTCGCGCGCTGCTTCGCCCTTGTGCCCGCCGCCGGCAGCGGCAGCCGCGCCGGCCAGGCGCTGCCCAAGCAGTACGTCGAGCTGGCGGGGCGGCCGCTGCTGGCGCACACGCTGGCGGCGCTGGCGGCCGTCCCCGAGCTGGCGCTGACCCTGGTGGTGATCGCGCCCGAGGACCGCCATTTCGAGGCCCTGTTCCCGGCCCAGCCGCATGCGCGCTGCGGTGGCGCGACGCGCGCCGAATCGGTGCGCGCCGGGCTCGACGCGCTGCGCGCGCAGGGCGCGGGCGACGAGGACTGGGTGCTGGTGCACGATGCGGCGCGCTGCCTGCTGCGCGCCAGCTGGGTGCGCACGCTCATCGAGACCTGCCGCGAGGACGCGGTGGGCGGGCTGCTGGCGCTGCCGATGGCCGACACCCTGAAGCTGGCTCCCTTGGTCGATCAGCGCTCGCTGGGGACCCTGCCTAGGCACGGAGTCTGGGCGGCGCAGACGCCGCAGATGTTCCGCCTCGGCCTGCTGCAGCGCGCATTGGATGCGGCGCGACAGGCCGGGCAGGAGGTCACCGACGAAGCCGGCGCCGTGGAGAAGCTGCATCTGAACCCGAGGCTGGTGCGCTGCGCATTGGAGAACTTCAAAGTCACACTGCCCGAGGACTTCGCGCTCGCCGAAACCCTGCTGAGGAACCGCCCATGAACATCGACCTGCGCATCGGCGAGGGCTGGGACGTGCACCGCCTCGTCGAAGGCCGCGCGCTGATCCTCGGCGGCGTGCGCATCCCGCACAGCCACGGCCTGCTGGGCCATTCGGATGCCGACGCGCTGGCGCACGCCATCACCGACGCGCTGCTCGGCGCCGCCGGCCTGGGCGACATCGGCCGCCATTTCCCCGACACCGCCGCCGAGTTCGAAGGCGCCGACTCCATGGTGCTGCTGGCGCGCGCGCTGGCGGCGGTGCGGCAGGCCGGCTGGCGTCCGGTCAACGTCGACAGCACGGTGATCGCGCAGGCGCCCAAGCTGGCGCCCTATGTCGAGGCCATGCGCAGCCGCCTGGCCGAGCTGCTGCAACTCGACGTCGGCTGCGTCAACGTCAAGGCCAAGACCTACGAGAAGCTCGGCCCGGTGGGCGAGGGCCAGGCCATGGAGGCGCGCGCGGTCTGCCTGCTGGCGCGCGCCTGAGCGGGCCGCGTCAGCCTGCCTGGAGTTGGCGCGCCAGTCCGCTGGCCAGCCGCGTCACCAGCCCATAGATGCTGAGCTGCGGGTTGGCGCCGATGCTGGTGGGGAACAGGCTGCCGTCGTGGATGGAAAGGTTGTCCAGC
>JAKJFB010000395.1 GCA_022705125.1 Pseudomonadota bacterium | reverse complement strand
GGGATCCACCGCGAGCGCGCGGTCGATCCAGGGGCGGACCTGATCGTAATCGCGCTTGCCAAGGTGCAGGATGGCCATGCCGACGAGCGCGGTGGTCGCCTTGGGGTCGATCTCCAGGGCTCTCGCGAGTACGGGCTGGGCGGGCTCCGGATTGCCGTTCAGGATGAGCGCCTGGCCGCGCAGGCCCAGGAGCAGGGCCCGATCCTTGGGGGCCATGTCGTTGGGGGGGATCGAGGTCTCGGCCAGCGCCCGGTCCATCGCGCCCTGGAGGAGGATCGCCCGCACCAGGCTCAGCTGCGCGGTGGCGCGCGGCAGGCCGTACTGGATCGCCACCCGGATGTCCTTCTCCGCACGGGCGGCGTCGCCCGACTTCAGCGCAATCTGCGCCATGAGCCAGCGGGCCTCGACCATGTTCGGCTTGCTGCTCAGCGCGTTCGTCACTTCGACCGAGGCGGCCTGAAGGTTGCCCTTGTCGAACTCCGCCTGCGCCTTCGCGACGAATTCCTCGGGGGAGGATGGGCCGCAGCCGGCAAGCGCGAGCTGGATGGCCGCAGCGACGGATGCCAGCCTGAGGCGGCGGAGAGTCTTGTGCATGGTCATGGTCCTTGACGATTTCAGTTCCGTGGCGCGCTGCCCTGCAGCAGGCCTTGTATCGAATGCGCGAACGTCGCGCTGGCGGTGCGCTTCGCGGCGGCGGTCGCGAGGTCGCGCGCGCGCGCGCCGTAGGGCGCGTGCGTCAGCAGCGCCCGCGCAGCGGCGCGAAGGCGCGCGGGTCGGGCACGGTCGCCGCGGACGAGGATTCCCGCACCAAACTCCTCGACCGCCCGCATGTTGAGGAACTGGTCCATGTTGGATGCGATCCCCAGCACGGGGACCCCGTGGGCCAGCGCCTGGTTGGTCGTCGGGCTTCCTCCGTTGCACACGACCAGGCTCGCCAGTCGGCAAACCTGATCGCCCGGCAGGTAGTCGAAGATCCGCGTCGATGAGGAGCGCAATTCAGCAGGGATCTTTCTCCCCGCCGTGGTGACCACGATCTCGCAGTCGAACGCCCCGAGGGCCTCGATGACGCCGCCCAGCACGCCGACGTCGCCCGAGCTCCCCATCGTGACATAGACGAGCGGCCTTCCCGACCTTGCGAACTCAAGCGGCGCATCGGCGGGTGGCGACCACGAGATCGGGCCGATGAAGCTCGCGTGCCGGGATTCCATGAGCTCGGGGAAGAGCTCCGGAAAATTGGCAAAGAGCCTGAGATCCGCATCCGTATAGCAGCGGCGCAGATCGTGTCCGAGCGATGGCAGCCCGTGGTGCGCGCGCAGGCGCTCGAGAGGCAGGGTGTGCAGGCGCATGGCCAGGGGGGCGACGTAGCGGAACAGCAGGCTTGCCAGCGGGATGGGCGTGAAACGGGTGAACGAGAGTACAGGAAGCGGGGGCTGCGACGGATACTCGGGGCTCCAGTATGCATCGCAGATCGTGACGTAAGGCACGTTGCGCAGCCTGGCGCTGACCGAAAGCGAGAGGCGGAAATCGCCGACGACGACGTCCGGCCGTTCGGCATCGATCAGGGCGAGGTCCTGCTCGACGTAGGCCGACAGCGTGGCGTAGTCGTACAGGGGGCGCCCGTGCTCGAGACGCCGGGCGAACACGCTGGCGTCCTGGCAGGCGAGATCGAGCGTGCGAAAAGGACCCCCGGCGGTGAGCCAGGCGAAGCCCGAGGGGCGCGCGAGCACGACCTCGAACACGTCGGGATCCAGGCCTTGCGCGAGGACGCAGGGGCGCGCGACGTGCGCCAGCGTCGCGCCTTCGGCGAGGAAGAGGAGTTTCAGGGGCGAAGCCGGCATGGAGGATCTTGCGGAGGCGGCGGTCGAGGTCTGTCCATGATAGAACAACGGCTTCGCGATCGCGGCCGGCCCGCAGCGGTGCGGGGGGACGCGGAGCTGGCGCGGGTCACGTACGGACCATGTTGTCCCGATGCACCAGTTCCGGCTCGTCGAGGTAGCCGATCAGGTTCGCGATCTCCGCGGTCGGCTTGCGCGCGATGCGCCGGCATTCCGAAGCGGAGTAGTTCACCAGCCCGCGCGCGACTTCCTCGCCGGCCAGGTTGCGGCAGGCCACCACCGCGCCGCGCTCGAAATCCCCACGCGCCTCGACCACGCCCACCGGCAGCAGGCTCTTGCCGCTTTTCAACGCCGCCACCGCGCCGTCGTCGATGACGAGGTCGCCGGCGAGCTGCAGGTGGTCGGCCAGCCACTGCTTGCGTGCCTGCAGCGGCGTGCTGCTGGCGTAGAGCAGGGTGCCGAGCGCCTCGCCCGCGGCCAGGCGCAGGATGGGGTCGGGCTCGCGGCCGCTGGCGATGCAGGTGTGCGCCCCGCTGCGCGCGGCGCGCTGGGCGGCGCGGATCTTGGTGATCATGCCGCCCTTGCTGATCGCGCTGCCCGAGCCGCCGGCCATGGCCTCGTACTGGCGGTCCTCGGCGCGGCCCTCGCCGATCAGCGTGGCGGCCGGGTCCTTGCGCGGGTCGGCGGTGTACAGGCCCTGCTGGTCGGTGAGGATGATGAGCGCCTCGGCCTCGATGAGGTTGGCGACGAGCGCGCCGAGGGTGTCGTTGTCGCCGAACTTGATCTCATCGGTGACCACGGTGTCGTTCTCGTTGATGATCGGCACCACGCCGAGCGCGAGCAGCGTCGTGAGGGTGCTGCGCGCGTTGAGGTAGCGGCTGCGGTCGGCGAGATCCTCGTGGGTGAGCAGGATCTGCGCGGTGTGCAGGCCGTGGCGCGAGAAGGCCTTTTCGTAGGCTTCCACCAGTCCCATCTGGCCGACCGCGGCGGCGGCCTGCAGCTTGCTCATCTCGGTCGGGCGCTTCGCCCAGCCCAGGCGCTGCATGCCGGCGGCGATCGCGCCCGAGGACACGAGCGCGATCTCGCGGCCCTCGGCGCGCAGCGCGGCGATCTGGCGCGCCCAGGCGTCGAGCGCGTCCTTGTCGAGACCGGCGCCGTTGTTGGTGACGAGTGCGGAGCCGACCTTGACCACGAGGCGGCGGGCGTTGCGGAGCTTGGTTCTCATCGGGGTGCGTGCGGGCAGCGGAGAGGGTGGGGGGCGGAATCAGGCAATTGCGTGCCGTCCGCCAGGCCGGCGGCACGCGGAATCAGGTCAGCGCGAC
>JAKJFB010000394.1 GCA_022705125.1 Pseudomonadota bacterium | reverse complement strand
CCGACGTGCTGAGCTACGTCGAGTACCAGCCGCAGCAGTTGCTGGAGCAGTTCCGCCGCACCGCGGAGCGCGCGGTGCGCAACGGGCGTATAGAGCCGGCGCAACGCCAGCACCTGCTGGAGTCGTTCAACGCGAGCCTGCGCGGTTACACCTACTTCGAAGACTGAGAGGAGAAGCATCCCATGGCCAAGGTAATCATCGTGGGTGCAGGCGGCGTGGGCCAGGTGGTCACGCACAAGTGCGCGCAGGTGCCCGAAGTCTTCTCCGAGATCGTGCTGGCGAGCCGCAACGAGGCCAAGTGTCGCCACATCGCGAGCCAGATCGCGCGCCCGATCGCGACCGCGCAGGTCGATGCGAACAACGTCGCCGAGATGGCCGCGCTGATCCGCCGCGAAAAGCCGGATCTGGTGATCAACGTGGCACTGCCCTACCAGGACCTGCCGATCATGGACGCCTGCCTCGAGACCGGCGTCGACTACCTCGATACCGCCAACTACGAGCCGCCGGACGAGGCCAGGTTCGAGTACAAGTGGCAGTGGGCCTACCAGGAGCGCTTTGCCTCGCGCGGGATCATGGGCCTGCTCGGCAGCGGATTCGATCCGGGCGTGACCAACGTGTTCACGGCGTGGCTGCACAAGCACGAATTCGACGTGATCGACGAGCTCGACATCATCGACTGCAACGCCGGCGAGCACGGGCAGGCCTTCGCGACCAATTTCAACCCGGAGATCAACATCCGCGAGGTCACGGCTCGCGGCAAATACTGGGACCAGGGTGCCTGGCAGGAGACGGATCCGCTTTCCGTCAGCCGCATGTTCGACTTCCCGGAGGGCATCGGACCGAAGAAGATCTACCTGATGTACCACGAGGAGCTCGAATCCCTCGTGAAGCACTTCCCGAAGGTGCGGCGCGCGCGCTTCTGGATGACCTTCTCCGACAACTACCTGAACCACCTGAAGGTGCTGCAGAACGTCGGCATGACGCGCATCGACCCGGTGATCTACAACGGGCAGGAAATCGTCCCGCTGCAGTTCCTGAAAGCGGTGCTCCCCGATCCGTCGAGCCTGGGCCCGCTGACCAAGGGTCGCACCTGCATCGGCTGCCTCGCGCGGGGCACGAAAGACGGCAAGCCGAAGACGGTGTTCGTCTACAACATCTGCGACCACGAGGCCTGCTACCGCGAGGTGCAGTCCCAGGCGATCTCCTACACGACCGGCGTCCCGGCAATGATCGGCGCCAAGATGATGCTGACGGGTCAATGGCGCGGCGCGGGCGTGTTCAACATGGAGCAGTTCGATCCGGATCCCTTCATGGAGGCGCTGAACCAGCACGGCCTGCCGTGGGACGTGATGCGCCTCGACGGCGGCATGGACTGAGCCGCCCCGCATGCGTCATTTCCACCGCTTCGACGCGAGACGCGTCCCCTCGCCCTGCTTCGTCGTCGACGAGGTCGCGCTGGAGGAGAACCTGCAACTGCTGGCGCACGTGCAGCGCGAGAGCGGCGCGAAGATCCTGCTCGCGCTGAAGGCCTTCTCGATGTTCAGCATGGCGCCGCTGGTGCGGCGCTACCTCGCCGGCACCTGCGCCAGCGGCCTGCACGAAGCGCGGCTCGGACGCGAGGAATTCGGCGGCGAAGTCCACACCTTCTGCGCGGCGTTCACCGAGCCCGACCTGCGGGAGGTGCTCGCGCTGTCGGATCACGTGGTGTTCAACTCCTTCGGGCAGCTCGGGCGCTTCCGCCCGCTGCTGGAGGCGGCGCTCGCCGCGCGCCCCGGCCTGCGGATCGGCATGCGCGTGAACCCCGAGCATTCCGAAGGCGCAGTGCCGCTGTACGATCCCTGCGCGCCCTGCTCGCGCCTCGGCGTGCCGTTGTCGCAAATGCGCGCCGATCAGCTCGAGCTGCTGAGCGGCCTGCATTTCCATACGCTGTGCGAACAGGATCTTCCGCCGCTCGCGCGTACGGTGCAGGCCTTCGAGCAGAAGTTCGGCGAGTTCATCCCGCGCATGAAATGGATCAACTTCGGCGGCGGCCACCACATCACGCGTCCCGGCTACCAGGTCGACGAACTGATCCGGCTGCTGGTCGATTTCCGCGAACGCCACGGGGTGCAGGTCTACCTGGAGCCGGGCGAGGCCATCGCCTACCAGTGCGGCGTGATGGTGAGCGAGGTGCTCGACCTGACCTGGAACCGGATGCCGCAGGCGATCCTCGATACCTCCGCGACCTGCCACATGCCGGACGTCATCGAGATGCCCTACCGCCCGATGATCACGGGTGCCGGCGAGCCCGGCGAGCATCCCCACACCTACCGTCTCGGTGGCCAGACCTGCCTCGCGGGCGACGTGATCGGCGACTACGCCTTTCCCGAGCCACTGTCGCTCGGTCAGCGCCTGGTGTTCGAGGACATGGCCTATTACACGATGGTGAAGACCACCACGTTCAACGGCATCAACCTGCCCTCGATCGCGATCTGGAACTCGCACAGTGACGAAGTGCGCGTGGTGCGCCGCTTCGGCTACGAGGACTTCCGCTCGCGCCTCTCTTAAGACAGCGCGCGCCGATCACGGTACACACCGAGCCTGCGGGGGGCGGTTTGCCCTGCGAGGACCGTCTGTCGCCTGGATGGCGACAGTCGAGCCTACATGGACGTATGCGCTCGCCACATCCCTGTGGCTCGCCCTCCGGGCCGCTTTCGGCGCAAATCGGCAGTCCTGCCGATTTGTCACGGCGAGTCCGAACAGGGCAAACCGCGCACCGCAGGCGTGCTACGTAGTGCTCGGTCCGCGAGTCACGGGAAGGCTTTCCCGCTCACGAAGGATCGCGTTTCGCCAGCAGACAGGCGAAAAAAACCCGGCGCAAGGCCGGGTTTTTCGTTCACCGCGCAGGCGATCAGAGCGCCGCAGCCAACTCCGGCACCGCCTGGAACAGGTCCGCAACCAGCCCGTAGTCGGCCACCTGGAAGATCGGCGCTTCCTCGTCCTTGTTGATCGCCACGATGACCTTCGAGTCCTTCATGCCGGCGAGATGCTGGATCGCACCGGAGATGCCCACCGCGATGTACAGGTCTGGCGAGACGACCTTGCCCGTCTGCCCGACCTGGTGCTCGTAGGCGATCCAACCGGCGTCCACCGCGGCACGGCTGGCCCCCAGCGCCGCACCGAGCACGTCGGCCAGC
>JAKJFB010000393.1 GCA_022705125.1 Pseudomonadota bacterium | reverse complement strand
AGGTGGTTCATGCGAATCCCCTCTGTGATGTTATTGCTGAAGTGCCGTGGACGATCGTGCGCGCGCCGCGCCAGCCCGACATCATGCAAACGGGTGAGGCGGCACGTCGCCAGGCCGTCGACAGTACAGACGATAGCGCAGCCGACCGAGCCGGACGCGGCGTGCGCTGTGCGCTTTCCCGCCAGCACGAGGAAAAACCGTCATGAGTCAATGGGACAGGGAAGAGATCGACGCCTGCTTTCGCCGCTTCATGGACATCACGGACCGGGCGTTCATCGAGGGGGACCTGGAACCCTGGGTGCAATGCTTCACCGAGGACGCCGTCTACAGCGACCTCGGCTACGGCTTCAACGGCGGCTGGGACAGCGAGATTCGCGGCCGGGATGCGATCCGTGCCTGGATCAATGGGCACTTCGCGAGTTTCCCCAACAACCAGATGGCCTTCTGGCCCGTGCCCTGGTACGTGATCGACGCGCAGCGCGGCTGGGTGATCTGCGAGTGGCGCAACCGCATGCGCGACCCCGGCAACGGCATGGTCTTCGAGGAGAAGAACTACAGCCGCCTGAAGTACGCCGGCAACATGCAGTGGAGCTTCGAGGAGGACATCTACAACCCGCTGCGCATGCGCACGATGATCGAGCTCTGGCGCCACGAGCGCGCGCGCTGCGAGGCAGCCGGCTTGCAGATGCCCGAGCCCCGGCCGGAGCAGGCACTCGCGATGCACCAGGCCGTACGCGAGCACGACGTGAACCCGGGCTGGTCACGCACCGAGATCGAGGATACCCTGAAGCGCTTCGAGGACGCCGGCAACCGCGCCTTCCAGACGGGTGATCACAGCGAGTGGCTGCAGTTCTACACCCCGGACGTGCAGTACCGCGAGCACGGCTTCGGCTTCGCGGGCGGGTGGGAGCACGAGATCCACGGTCGCACCGCGGTCAAGCAGTGGATCGACCCGCACTGCGACGCCTGGCCGATCAACCGCATGGTCGACTTCCCGATCGAATGGCACGTGATCGACGAGGCGCGCGGCTGGGTGCTGCTGGAGTACCGCAACATCATGGCCGACCCGGGGGACGGCACCCGCCTCGAGACGCGCAGCTACACGCGGCTCAAGTACGGCGGCAACGGGCAGTGGCGCTTCGAGGAGGACATCTACAGCCCGCTGCGCATGCGCGCCATGCTGGACGCCTGGGTGCTGCTGAATTCGCGGGCGGGAGGATCGCGCGGCGCCGGGTAGAGCCGTCTGCGCCGGCGCTCCCCGTCGGGCAGCCTCGTCCAACGACCGCGTGTTCCCTTGCTTCGATCAAATCCCCCACACAGGAATCAGGCACCGTGTACCCCAGACTCTTCTCCCCCTTGCAACTCGGCGCGATCGAGCTGAAGAACCGCATCGTCATGGCCGCGATGACGCGTGCGCGCTCACCGTCCACGGTACCCAACGCGGCCAACGCAACCTACTACGCGCAGCGCGCGGGCGCCGGCCTGATCATCACCGAGGCCACGCAGGTCTCGATCCAGGGCCGCGGCGCCTGGGCGACGCCCGGCATCCATACGCCGGAGCAGATCGCGGGTTGGCGGCGGGTCACGGACGCCGTGCACGCCGCCGGCGGGAAGATCTTCTGCCAGCTCCAGCACTCGGGCCGCGTGTCGCACACCTTCTACCAGGAGGACGGGCGACCGCCCGTTTCCTCCTCGGCGGTCAAGGGAGCGGTGAAGACCTTCATCGACACCGGCTTCGTAGATACGCCCGCGCCGCGTGCACTCGGCATCGAGGAGATCCCCGGCGTCGTCGAGCAGTATCGCGCCGGTGCGCTCAATGCGATCGCCGCGGGCTTCGACGGCGTCGAGATCCACGGCGCGAACGGCTACCTGGTCGAACAGTTCCTGCGCGACGGCGTGAACCGCCGCGCCGACGCCTACGGTGGCACCGTCGAGAACCGCTGCCGCTTCCTGCTCGAGGTCACCGACGCGGTCTGCGCGGCGGTCGGCGCGCAGCGCACCGCGGTGCGGCTCTCGCCGTTCTCCGTGACCTGGGACTGCAGCGACAGCGACCCCAAACCGCTCTACGCGCACGCCGTCGCGCAACTCGCCACGCGCGACCTCGCGTTCCTCGAGGTGGTCGAAGCCATCAACGAGGCCGGTGACATCAGCTCCGGGGGCGCGAGCAACGCCTTCAACATCACGCACATCCTGGCGGCGTACAACGGACGGCTGGTCATCAACGGCGGCTATGACGCCGTGCGCGCCGAGGCGGTGCTCGCGCGGCCGGGCATCGACGCCGTCTCCTTCGCCCGGCCGTTCATCTGCAACCCCGATCTCGCGGAGCGCTTCGCGCGCGGCGCGCCGCTCACGCCGATGGCCGATCCGGCGGTGATCTACGGCGGCGGCGAGGCGGGCTACATCGACTTTGCGCGCATGGCGGGCTGACCCGGCGGCGACGCCATCGAACGCTGGAGAGCCCCGCTCAGGATCGGTAGGCCTCCCTGCCCACACCCTGCACGGGGATTCCCTGGCGCGGCAGCAGCTCGTGCTGCAGCGCGTACATCGCGGCAGCGGCCTCGTCGATCGCCTTGACGAAGGCGATCGAACCGGCGAGCAGCGGCGCGAGCAGCGCGCGATCCTGGACCCTCGCCGGCGGATACTCGTGCTCGACCACGAGGTACGTGTTCGCCGGATCCAGCGGCAGCAGTTCGCGCGCCGCGAGCTGGTGATCCAGCCAGTCGACGGTCCGGTTCTGCAGATACCCCAGCGGATCGTGGCGCGCGGTACCGGGCAGCTCGTGCTGGCTGAACACGGTCTGCTTCTTCCACGCGCTGGACTGCGCGGCGGGATCATCGGCGGGAGGCCGCGCGGATCTATCACCTGCCCCTTCACATGGAACCCCGCTACCAGGAAGGCGTAGCCCGCGTCCTTCAGGTACTGGAAGACCGAGCGCGTATCCTGGCCCATGAGGATCGCGTGCGAAGGGTCGTAATGGATGCGGAACTGATCGCCAACGCCATGTTTCTCGCAGATCCGGTGCAGCGCGATCCACGGACCCGGAGCGTAGGCGATGTTGTTGTGCCAGGCGTCGTTCACCGTCCAGCCGGGCATCGGACACTGCTCGACCCGGTAGGTGAGTCCGCGCGCCTTCGCTGCCGCGAGCAGTGGCACGAAGACTTCCTCGAACATCAGCAGATTG
>JAKJFB010000392.1 GCA_022705125.1 Pseudomonadota bacterium | reverse complement strand
TCGAAAAGGTCCGGCTGTCGCCATGCGCGCGAGTGGCCGATGCGCCAGGTGATCCGTGGAGCGGCCTGCCAGTTAAGGAACACGCGTGGCGCGAGCCGCGCCTCGTCGCCTTGCAACTGCTCCAGCATGCCGCCCGCGTTCCACAGGAAGGCGGTGCCCGTTCGCAGCTCGAGATTGGCGAACAGGCGGTGTTCGTCCCGCGCATGGTTGCGGCGCTCGTGATACCAGAAGGGC
Source organism: Pseudomonadota bacterium (assembly GCA_022705125.1). The sequence goes on along the minus strand of JAKJFB010000392.1, from coordinate 2,947 downwards.
GAGTCGTGCTCGATGCGCTTCCATTCCGCGCCCCACATCAGCCGCGTGGCCTCGTCCACGCGCTCGCGCCGCTCGATCTCCAGGTTGTGCTGGACGAAGGTGGCGCTGTTGCCGACCGTGCCGCGCAGGCGCTCGGGGAAGGCGTTCGCCAGGGTCCGGCTGTTTGCCGCGGAGTCGTAGCGCCAGAGGTCGTCGCGACTCTGCCGGCTCCAGTAGGCCGACACGCGTATCGCGTCGTCCTCGGGGCCGTGCCGCCACCGCAGATGCAGGGATCGGTTGGTGTCGCGCCCTTCGCGCTGGGCCGCGATGTCGAAGATCGAGCCGGCGTATCCGAGTTCGTGGGTGCTCTCGGCGACCCCCGCGTTGAGGGCGAGCGCATCGTGTTCGCCCACCTGCAGGTCGGCGCGAAGGTTCAGGACGTCGGTGCGGCGACCGTCGTACAGGTCGGCAAACCCTTCGTCTTCTTCATGATGCGCGCCGATGCGCACGCTGAGGGGCCCGCTCTGCACGGCGTGTCGCAGGCTCGCGTCGCGGATGCCGGGTGCGCCGGTGGCGAGCTTCAGCCGGGTGCCGGGATGTCGGCTGGCGTCGTCGGTGATGATGTTGACGATGCCGAGGAAGGCGTTGGACCCGTAGGCGGCCGAGTTCGAGCCGCGTACCACCTCGATGCGTTCGATGTCTCCGGGCAGGGCACGCTCGGCGCTGGCGGTGAAGGATGGCGTCAGCGACGCGCGTCCGTCGACCAGCAGCTGGATCTGCATCGGCGAGTCCATGCCGAGGCCGTGGTAGGTCACCCACTGCAGGTTGCCGCGCTCCTGGCCGACCTGGAATCCGGGCACCAGGCGCAGCACGCGCGCGAGCTCGCGGTAGCCGGTCGCGGCGATCAGGTCCGCATCGATCACGGTGACCGCGCCCGGGCTGTCCTGCAACGGCTGCGCCAGACGCGAGGCGCTGAGCACCACCGGCAGGGGCTCGAAGAAGGCATCTGCGGACGACGCTTCGACGGTGCCGGCAGCCAGCAGCGACAGCAGGGCGAGAGCGGTGGGGGGGCGGTGGAGGTGCATCGGAAGCGGGCGGCGGCGCAGAATGCGCGAGTATACCCAGTGCGCTTTCGGGGCGCGCAGCAACGATCAGTCGGGGTAACATCGGGCACCGTCGACTCCGGGTGCACGCCCTTCCATCGTGTCGAAGCCATGACCCTGACCGATCTCCGTTATCTCGTCGCGCTCGCCCACGAGCGTCATTTCGGCCGCGCCGCCGAGAAGTGCCACGTGTCGCAGCCCACGCTGTCGGTGGCGGTGAAGAAGGTCGAGGAGGAACTCGGCATCCAGCTCTTCGAGCGCAGCGCCTCGGAGGTCAAGATCACCGAGACCGGGCGCCGGATCGTCGCCCAGGCCGAGCGGGTGCTGATGGAGGCGAGCCAGATCCAGGAGATCGCCGCCGCAGGCAAGGACCCGCTCGCCGGGCCGCTGCGTGTGGGCGTGATCTACACCATCGGACCCTACCTGCTGCCGCGGCTGATTCCGCGCGTGCATCAGCTCGCGCCCCGGATGCCGCTGATCATCCAGGAGAACTTCACCGCGCGTCTGGCCGAGGCGCTCAAGCGCGGCGAACTCGACGTGATCATCATCAGCCTGCCCTTCGACGAGGCGGGCGTGGTGGCGCAGCCCGTGTATGACGAGCCCTTCCGCGTGCTGATCCCGGCCGACCATCCGTGGAATGCGGAAAGCGAGATCGACCCCCAGCATCTCGCCGACGACCAGCTCCTGCTGCTCGGTGCCGGCAACTGCTTCCGCGACCAGGTGCTGGAGGTGTGCCCGAGCTGCCGCAACATCGGCGGGCTGCAGCGCACCCTCGAGGGCAGCTCGCTCGAGACCATCCGCCACATGGTGGCCACCGGCCTAGGCGTGACCGTGCTGCCGAGCTCGGCAGCGGACGAGATGGCGACGCAGAATCCGCTGGTCGCGGTGCGGCCTTTCACCATGCCGGAGCCCTCGCGTCGCGTCGCGCTCGCCTGGCGGGTGACCTATCCGCGCAACGGGGCGATCGACGTGCTGCGCGCGGCGATCCTCGACAGCGCCCTGCCGGGCGTGCGTCCGGTGGGCCGCGCCGTGCCGCCCGGGCAGGTGCCGTGGGTGGATTCGCGATGAAAATTCTTGATCGAATCCATCAGGGTAATCGGTTTGATCAATGCATCCCTCAGGCGCTAACATGAAGCGCAAACCCCTGCGGGCGGTGTGAAGCCTGCATACACAGGAGAACCAGCATGGAAATCGACATCGGCATCAAGGAAAAGGACCGCGCGAAGATCGCGGAGGGCCTGTCGCGTCTGCTCGCCGACAGCTACACGCTTTACCTGACCACGCACAACTTCCACTGGAACGTGACCGGGCCGATGTTCAACACCCTGCATCTGATGTTCGAGACGCAGTACAACGAACTCGCGCTCGCGGTGGACGAGATCGCCGAACGCATCCGCGCGCTCGGCTTCCCGGCGCCGGGCACCTACAAGGAATTCCAGAAGCTCACCAGCATGGCCGAGCCGGAAGGTGTGCCGAACGCGCAGGAGATGATCCGCCTGCTGGTGCAGGGTCAGGAAGCGGTTGTCAAGACCGCCCGCAGCATCGCCCCGATCGCCGACAAGGCGAGCGACGAGCCCACGCTCGACCTGCTCACCCAGCGTATGCAGGTGCACGAGAAGACGGCCTGGATGCTGCGCAGCCTGCTCGAAGGCTGATTCCCGCCGCGCTTGTGCAGCAAATGAACGGGCCCGCGGGGCCCGTTCCTGTATCTGTGGCGACTCGCGTCGCTCCTACGGACGCCTCCGAGAGCGCAGTGATTCTCGCAGGAGCGACGTAAGTCGCGATTACAGCGCACAAAACTCGCGCTGACGCATCGGAACCGCCCGGTCGCGACTCGCGTCGCCCCTACGGACGTCTCCCAGAGC
>JAKJFB010000391.1 GCA_022705125.1 Pseudomonadota bacterium | reverse complement strand
GAACAGGCAACGGGCGAAGCACAGGCGCTGGAACAGCAGATGCAGCAGCAGGCGCAGAGCCAGCTCGATGCCATCGACGCCGGCACGCAGTAAACACAAGACCACGACAAGGCTCCCATGCAGAAACCGATCCCGGGCGGGCGCGCCGCGCTGCTGCTCGCCCTCCTTCCCGCCGCGCCCGGCATCGCTGCCCAGCTCGAGACCGTGGTGGTCACGGGCAGCCGCGCGCCGCAACCGGTCTCCGAGCTCGCGGCATCCATCCGCGCCGTCAGCAGCGAGGAACTGCAACTGGTGCGCGCGGTGCACATCAGCGAGGCGCTCTCGCGCGTGCCCGGCACCTGGATCAGCCGCGGCAACGGCCAGGAGCACCTCACCGCGATCCGCTCGCCGGTGTTCACCGGCCCCGGCAGCTGCGGCGCGTTCTATCTCGCCGAGGACGGCCTGCGCCTGCGCCCGGCCGGCACCTGCAACGTCAACGAACTGTCCGAGGTCAACAGCGAGCAGGCCGCGCGCATCGAGGTGCTGCGCGGCCCGGGCACCGCGGTGCACGGGGGCAACGCGCAGCACGGCGTGATCAACGTGATCAGCGCGCCGCCGCCCGAGGCGCGCGATGCCAGCCTCACGCTGACGGGCGGGCCCAACGGCTACGCGCGCGCGCTCGGCAGCTACGGCGAGCGCACCGACAACGGCGCCTGGCGTCTCAGCCTGAACACCACGCACGACGGCGGCTACAAGGACGACTCGGGCTACGACCTGCAGAAGCTGAACTACCGCCACGACGCCGAATGGTCCGGCGTCACGCTGCAATCGCTGCTCAGCCTCGGCAACCTGGAGCAGGAGACCGCCGGCTTCGTGATCGGCCAGGACGCCTACGAGGACTCCGACCGGCAGAAGGAAAACCCCAACCCGGAGGCCTTTCGCGACAACCAGGTCGCGCGCTGGTACGGGCGCTTCTCCCTGGACGCCGGGCCCGGCGTGCTCAGCGTGACGCCGTTCTACCGCTACCAGGACATGCGCTTCCTGCAGCATTTCCTGCTCGGGCAGCCGCTCGAGGAAAACGGCTTCAAGAGCAGCGGCTGGCAGAGCGAATGGCGGGTGGCGCTGGACGATGCGCTCGAGCTCGTGACCGGCCTCGACGGCGAGTGGAGCACGAGCTTCCTGCAGGAAACGCAGCGCGACGCGGTGCCGGGCAACAGCGTGCTGCCGGCGGGCAAGCACTACGACTACGAGGTCGAGGGCCTGAACGGCGCGCTGTTCGCGCAGCTCGCGTGGACGCCGCTGGCGGCCACGCGCATCGACGCGGGCCTGCGCCTGGAGCACCAGCGCTACGACTACGACAACCGCATGCTCGATGGCGCGACGCGCGAGGACGGCACGCCCTGCGGGCGCCCCGGCGCGCCGGTTCCCTGCCGCTACTCGCGCCCGGCGGATCGCGTGGACGAATTCACCGAGCCGGCACTGAACCTCGGGCTGGTGCAGGACATCGGCGGCGGGCAGGAACTGGTGCTGTCGTATGCGCACGGCTTCCGCCCGCCGCAGTCCGCCGAGCTCTACCGCCTGCAGGCCGGGCAGCTGGTCGCGGACATCGACTCCGAGCAGGTCGACAGCATCGAGGCCGGCTGGCGCGGCACGCGCGAAACCCTCTCGTGGCAGCTCGCCGCCTACTACATGCAGAAGGAAAACATCATTTTCCAGGACGCCGAGCGGCGCAATGTGAGCGATGCGCGCAGCGAGCACCGCGGCATCGAGTACTCCGTCGACTGGCGCTTCGCCGAGCACTGGGCGCTGGCGGCCGACGGCACCTATGCCCGGCACCGCTACGACGGCAACGCGCCGCTGCAGGGGCTGCCCGCCGGCACCGGCATCGATGGCAACGACATGGACACCGCGCCGCGCGCGATGGCCTCGGTGCGCCTGCGCTGGGAGCCGCGCGAGCACACCACGGCCGAGCTCGAGTGGCAGCACATGGGCCGCTATTTCCTCGAGCCCACCGAGACCCATGACTACGAGGGCCACGAGCTGCTGCACCTGCGCCTGAACCAGCAGCTCTCGCGCCATTTCTCGTGGTCGGTGCGCGTGACCAATCTCACCGACGAGCAGTACGCCGATCGCGCCGACTTCGCCTTCGGCGACTACCGCTACTTCATCGGCGAGCCGCGCAGCCTGTTCGTCGACGTCGGCTGGCAACTCTGAAACCCGAGGCAACGCGAACATGACGCTGAACGTCGAACTCTTCTGGTCGTTCCGCAGCCCCTACTCCTACCTCGCCACACCGCGCGTGTGCGCGCTGGCGCGCGAGTACGACATCGCCTTCGATGTGCGCATCGTGCTGCCGCTGGCGGTGCGCAAGCCCGAGTTCTTCCGCGACGTGAACCCGCTGTGGCCACCCTACGTGCTGCGCGACACGGTGCGCCTGGCGCAGATGCTCGGTCTCGATTACGCCTGGCCCGACCCGGATCCCATCGTGCAGGATTTCGCCACGCGCACCATCGCCGCCGAGCAGCCGCACATCCACCGCATCAGCCGCCTCGGCGTCGAGGCCAGCCGCCAGGGGCGCGGCCTCGAATTCATCGACGAGGCCTCGCGCCTGATCTGGAGCGGCGCGGTGCGCGGCTGGAACACCGGCGAGCACCTCGCGGGCGCCGCGGCGCGCGCCGGGCTCGACCTGGCGACGATGGAGCGCAACATCGCCGCGCGCATGCCGTGGCACGATGCAGCGCTCGCGGCGAACCAGCAGGCGCTCGAGGCCGCCGGGCACTGGGGCGTGCCGACCTTCGTGTTCCAGGGCGAGCCCTTCTTCGGCCAGGATCGCATCGACGTGCTGCTGTGGCGCCTGGGGCAGCACGGTCTCGCGCGCCGCGCCGACGCGCCCTGACGATGGCCCGCCCCACCCGCGCGCTCATCGACCTGGCGGCGCTGCGCCACAACTGCGCGCTGGCGCAGTCGCTCGCGCCCGGCGCCAGCACGCTCGCGGTGGTGAAGTCGAACGCCTACGGGCATGGCGCGCCCGCGGTGGCGCGCGCGCTGGAGGGCCTGGTGCAGGCCTTCGGCGTGGCCTGCATCGAGGAGGCGCTGGAGCTGCGCGAGGCCGGCGTGCGCGCGCCGGTGCTGCTGATGGAAGGCGTGTTCGAGCCCGTGGAGCTCGACATCGCGGCGCGCGAGAATTTCTGGCTGATGGTCGAAAGCCCGC
>JAKJFB010000390.1:2816-3196 GCA_022705125.1 Pseudomonadota bacterium | reverse complement strand
TGTCGGGGGTGCCGATCACCGCCGACTGCGCGATGCAGTCCAGCGCCTTCAGCTTGTCCTCGATCTCCACCGAGAACACCTTGTAGCCGCCCACGATCAGCATGTCCTTGGCGCGGTCGCAGACGTGGACGTAGCCTTCCTCGTCCATGTAGCCGACGTCACCGGTGAACATCCAGGTGCGGCCGTCGAGCACGCGCAGCGCGCGCGCGGATTCCCCGGGCAGGTTCAGGTAGCCCTTCATCACCTGCGGGCCGCTGGCGATGATCTCCCCGGGCTCGTTGAACGGCATCTCGCGCGTGCCGGTCTCGAGATCGACGATGCGCGTTTCGGTGGCCGCGACGGGTATGCCCACCGCGGTCGGCTTGCAGCGCATCGGCGGG
>JAKJFB010000390.1:0-2779 GCA_022705125.1 Pseudomonadota bacterium | reverse complement strand
TGCCGAACACGTCGGAGAGCCGGTTCGCGCCGATGATCGCCTCGATGCGCTTGCGGTCCTCGAGCGGCAAGGGGGCTGCGCCCGAGAGTGCAATCTTCAGGCGCGAGAAATCCACCTCGCGGAATGCGGGCGTGTTGACCAGCATCTGGTAGAGCGTGGGCACCGCGGCGATGCGCGTGGGCGCGAAGCGCTGCAGCTGGCGGCAGATGAAGTCCATGTCGCGCGGATCCGGGATCAGCAGCGTGCGGCAACCGTAGCGCAGCGCCGCCACGTGCACCGAGAGCCCCGCGATGTGGAACAGCGGGAAGGCCGACATCAGCACCTCGTCGTACCCGCCGCTCCAGCCGGCGTAGGCCTCGGTCTGCTGCGGGTTGTACATCAGGTTGCGGATCGAGAGCATCGCGCCCTTGGGCCGCCCGGTGGTGCCGCCGGTGTACTGGATCATGAAGGTGTCGTCGCCCGTGACCGGGGTCTGCGGGCAGTCGGCCTTCGCCGCGCCGAGCAGGTCGGGATAACGCATCGTGCGCAGGCCGGGCAGCTCCGGCGCGGGTCCGCAGGGCAGCCCGAGGCTCTCGCCGGCGCCGGTCACGATCACCGTGTGCAGGCCCGCCGGCATGTCGGTGATGCGCGGCAAAACGGCGGCGGCCAGCGCGTCCAGCGTGAGCAGGACCTTCACGCCGGCGTCCTTCAGCTGGAAGGCGATCTCGCCGGGGGCGAGCAGTGGCGAGACTCCGGTGCCGACGGCGCCGAGGCGCGACAGCGCGGTCACCGCCACCAGGTATTGCGGCACGTTCGGCAGGTGCAGGCCGACCACGTCGCCCTTCGCGACGCCGAGCGCGCGCAATGCGGTGGCGAACCGGAGGCTTTGCGTGAACAGCTCGCCGTAGCCGATGCCGCGGTCGTGGAACTGGATCGCCACCGCCTCGGGCCTGTGCGCGGCATGGAGCGCGAGGTGCCCGGCCAGCGGGCGGTCATCGAAGGCAGGCGCTGGCTCCAGTCCGAGCGAGCGGTGCAGGGCGAGCCAGGGAGCGGGGCGGAACATGTGGCGCGTGTCCTGTGATTATCGTTTGTCGCGCAAGACTATCGTTGCCTCCGGGGCCTGACAACCTCGCCGAAAATGACAGCGCTTGCCGGCACGCTCCGATACGGCGTGCCCGCGAAAACCGGGGCGAAAACGATCCAGTCCGGTGCAAACATGCGAGCTTGTGCGCAAGGATGGTGCGTTCACTGCGGCGCTTCGCTCGCGCAGATCGAGCGCGATGTGCTCGTGTGCAAATGCCGCCATTTAATTTGCGCGCGTGTCTTGCAATTTTCATATTTGCTGATGATTATTTGTTGCAACACCAGCCGCACAGGAGCAACCCGCCGCCCAGGAAAATCGCAGCGCAGCGCCGAGATCCGGTCTCCATACCCATATCGAAGAGGTATTCGTATTTATGGCGAAAAGATCCCCCGCACGAGGCAAGCCCTACCAGCGACCGAACCCGGAGGAGAGGACCTACAGAGACAGGAAAACGCGCAACGGACGACGACCGGACAGCGACGGCGCAGTCATCGTCGACCTCAATGCAAGAGCCCACAACCTGCACACCGCCTACGCTGCCCCCCGAGTCCCGGCGCCACTCGAAGCCCGGACACCCTCCCAGAAACGCTACATCAACGCCATCCGCAATCACTGCCTGACCTTCGGTATCGGCCCTGCCGGCACCGGGAAGAGCTATTGCGCGGGCGCGCTGGCGGCGCAGGCGCTGGAAGCCGGACAGATCGACCGCATCATCCTCACGCGCCCCGCGGTCGAGGCCGGTGAGCAGCTCGGCTTCCTGCCGGGTGATCTCAACGAGAAGTTCTCGCCTTACATCGATGCCTTCCGTGACATCCTCAACGCGCGCCTGGGCGCCGGCACGGTCGACTACTGCCTGCGCCACGGTCGCATCGTCGCCTCGCCGCTCGCGTACATGCGCGGCAAGACCTTCGACGAGCGCACGTTCGTGGTGCTCGACGAGGCGCAGAACACCACGCCGGCGCAGATGAAGATGTTCCTGACGCGCATCGGCGAGGAGAGCAGGGTGGTGGTCAACGGCGACATCCGCCAGAGCGACATCCGCGGCCCCAACGGGCTGGCCGATGCGATCGAGCGGCTGCGCGGCGTGCCCAGCGTCTACGTGCACCGCTTCGAGCGCGAGGACATCGTGCGCAGCGGGCTGGTGCGCGAGATCATCGACCGTTACGAGCCCGAAGAGGTGTAGGTCCGGATTCAGCCGGACGGCGTCGATCCCGTGGGTCCGGATTCATCCGGGCACCTATTGTCCGGCTAAGGCCGGACCCACGTCCGGACCTACGGTTCGATGTGCACGTGCTGGCGGATGCGGAATGCGCCCACGCAGGCCGGCAGCAGGATCAGGGTGATGAGGACATAGGGGTAGTGCGGGTTCACCTGGTAGAGCCAGGTGCCCGCGACCGGTCCGAGGATGAAACCCAGCGAGGGTATCGCGCTGGCGATGCCGGCAGCCGCTCCCTGTTCGCGCGCACTCACCGCCAGCGACACTGCCGCATTGAAGCCGGGCCCGCACAGGCCGAGCCCGAGTCCCATCAGGACCATCGCCATGCCGAACGTCGGGAGCGAGGCGGCCCATATCAACAGCGCGAAGGCGCAGGCGAGCAGCGGCATGCCGATGCGCAGCAGCAGCATCGGTGCGAGCTTGACGCGCTGCACCAGGATCGTCTGCGCCAGCAGCGCCGCGGCGGCGCTGATCATCATCGTGAAGCCGTAAGTCTGGGC
>JAKJFB010000038.1:2730-12770 GCA_022705125.1 Pseudomonadota bacterium | reverse complement strand
CACCACGGCCGCGCAGCAAGCCCCGGGAGCGAGGCACATGCCGCCATTCGCTAGAGCAGGATCAGCCAGAGCAGCGCGGTGCCGACGAGCCCCTTCAGCGCACTGCTGCTCAGTACTGCGCGATCGATCTTGCCAAGCTGCGCGGCGGGCTCGCCCCCCGCGCGCACCGCACGGATGACCGGCCACTCGATCGCCGCCGCGAAGACTGCCCCGCCGCCGGTTGCCGCAACGAGCATCGCGCGCCCCGCGGTGTCCGTCGGCACCGCAAGCCAGAGCAGCAGCACCGCCAGCGCGCCGCCCAGTTGCCCGCCATAGGACATGGTCAGGAACTGGCTCGCGCTGTTGCGGGCGAAATCGAAATTGAACACGAAGAGTCCCGGCTTCCCGGGAATGGTGTAGCTCGCGCCCGCGCGGCGAGCGCCGAGGAAATGCCCCCACTCGTGCACCAGGGTGCCGAGCACGAAGCCGGCGAGGAACGCCGTCAGCACCGAGAGCAGACTGGCCAGCGCCAAGCCGGTCACCGCCTGCCAGGTATCCGCCGCCGCCCACATCGAGAGTACCAGCATGGCGACCAGCAGGTGACTGACGATCAGCACAAGGCGTTTGTCACTGTCGCGACGCTCGGGCTGCGGCGCGCTGGATGGTGCCGCGCCGGGCTCCTGCTGCGACTGCCCTGCGTCGGCGTCCTCCTCCATTCCGATGCCGTCTGTCCGGGCGTCGTCGCTCATCTCCCCTCCCGCTCAGCGTGGATGTATGCGCAGGAAAGGATTCGCGAGGCGCCCGAGCAGCCCGCCGAGGCGGATCGGCGCATCCAGCACCGCCAGGCACAGGCAATCGGAGTCGGCGGCGGCAACGGGACGGTGCTCGTCGCCCGGCCCGCGCACCAGGAAATCCCCCTGCGCATAACGGCCGTCCTGGTCCGAGAAACTCCCCTGCAGCACCACCGTGATCTCGCTGCCGGCGTGCCCGTGTGCCAGCACCTTGCCGCCGGCGCGGATGTGGTGCAGCGCGACCTCGCGCTGCGGGTCGCCGAAGCCCAGGCGCGAGGCGCGCAGCGAGGTGCTGATGCGCTTCCAGTCGAGCTCCTCCACGCCCGCGGGCGCCAGGCTGCGCAGCGCACGCGGCAGGCCATCGCGCTCGCGCGCCGGGCGCCGCGGCGCTGACGGCGTCACCGGCACGGCGCCCTTGCCGTCCAGTTGATCCAGCAGCCGCGCGAAGGCATCGTCGCCCACGGGTACGGGATCGAGCTCGCTGAACAGCTCGGCGCCGAGACGGCTGAGCTGCGCGACTTCCTCGCGGCACTGCGCGCAGTACTCCAGGTGCACCGCGATCGGCAGCGCCACCGCGCCCGGCAGGCTGCCGGCCACGTAATCGTTCAACAGGAATTGGTCGGGATGGTAATGCGTCATGGTTGCAGCGCTCATCGGTCCAGCATCACTTTCAATTTGCTCATCGCGAGGCGGACCCGCGACTTCACGGTCCCCAGCGGCAGCCCGAGCTCCTCGGCCACTTCGCTGTGCGACTTGCCCTCCATGTAGACCTTGGTGATGATCTGGCGCTGTTCGGCCGGCAGCCCGCCGAGCGACTCGCGCACATCGACCTCGATGCGCTTCTGGTAGACCTCGTCCTCCAGCACATCGTCTTCGGTGCCCAGGTCCCACAGCTCGTCCACGTCGACCTCTTCGCGCACCCTGAACTTCTTGCGCAGCAGGTCGATGCGGCAGTTCCGGGCGAGGGTGTAGATCCAGGTGGTCGCACTGGCCTTGCCGGCGTCGAAGGTGGAGGCCCGGTTCCAGATCTTGAGCATGACCTCCTGCACCAGTTCCTCGGCAAGCGCGTTGGAGGACATGCCGGGGCTGGAGAGCGCAAAGGATTTCAGCAGCGGCGCAAAGTGGCGGAAAAGCTCCGCATAGGCCTGCCGGTCGCGCTCGCGCGCCACTGCCTCCAGGCGCGTGGTCCATGCGTCGGGTTCCCGGTCCACCGGAACTGCGGATATGTTCATGGGGGGTAATGATCGGGGCTGGGACCGGGCATGTAAACCATGCCCCCCCGGGAAGCGCAGGACCGTGGATGCTGACATCGGCTTTCTCTCCGCTCGATGGCTGGGTGATGTGCCGTTTTACGCCGGCTTTACCGGGGCGGATCACCCGTGGGTCGGCATGCATGTGGACTATGTCCGGCTGAAGCCGGACCCACGGAGCCGGACCCATAACGCCGGCTCTACGGGGCTGATCCACCGCCGCCCCGCCAGCGTAGAATCGACCGCTACATGGCCAAGCCGGGAGCTCGGGTGAAGATAGGTATCGTAGGGGCGGGCATCGCGGGGCTCTCGGCGGCATGGCTGCTGAGCCGGCGGCACGAGGTGACCGTGTTCGAGGGCGAAGAGCGCATCGGCGGCCACACTGCTACCATCGATGTCAGCCTCGACGGGGAGCGTCATGCCATCGACACCGGCTTCATCGTCTTCAACGAACGCACCTACCCGAACTTCATCCGCCTGATGGACGAGCTCGGCGTCGCCTCGCAGCCTACCGCGATGAGCTTCAGCGTCAGCAGCGAGCTCGAGGGCATCGAATATGCCGGCAGCAACCTCAACAGCCTGTTCGCGCAGCGCGGCAACCTGCTGCGCCCGGCGTTCTGGCGCATGTTGCGCGACATCCTGCGCTTCAACCGTAGCGCCGCTGCCGATCTGGAGCAGGGCCGCATCCCCGAGGGCATGCTGCTCGGCGACTACCTGGCGCGCAACGGCTACTCGCGCGAGTTCCGCGACTGGTACCTGGTCCCGATGGGCGCGGCGATCTGGTCCTCCGGCACGCGCGGCATGGCGGAGTTCCCGGTCGAGTTCTTCGTGCGTTTCTTTCGCAACCACGGCCTGCTGACCGTCACCGACCAGCCGCAATGGCGCACCATCCGCGGCGGTTCGCGCGAGTACCTCGGGCCGCTGACGCGCCGCTTCGCCGGTGCGATCCGCACCGGTGACCCGGTCGAGCGCATCACCCGCGAGGCCGACGGCGTCGGCGTGCGTACGCGCGCGGGGTTCAGCGAGCGCTTCGACCACGTGGTGCTCGGCTGCCACAGCGACCAGGCGCTCGCGCTGCTCGGCGACCCCTCCGCAGAGGAGAGCGGCATCCTGTCGGCGATCCCCTACCAGGACAACGACGTGGCGCTGCACACGGATACCCGCGTGTTGCCGCGCGCGCCGCGCGCGTGGTCGAGCTGGAACTACCGCCTGCGTCCCGGGGCCGACGAACTGCCCGTGCTCAGCTACGACATGAACATCCTGCAGCGGCTGGAGTCACGCCACACCTTCTGCGTGACGCTGAACGACACCGCCACCATCGATCCGTCGCGCATCCTCGGGCGCTACCGCTACAGCCACCCGGTATTCAGCGTCGAGGGCGTGCGCGCCCAGCAGCGCTGGGCCGAGATCAACGGCGTGCGCCGCACCTGGTTCTGCGGTGCGTGGTGGGCCAACGGTTTCCACGAGGACGGCGTGGCGAGCGCGTTGCGCGTCGCCGAGGCACTGGGCGCGCCATGGTGAGCACGAGCGCGATCTACACCGGCGAGGTCCGCCACCGGCGCTTCACGCCGGCGACGCACGCTTTCCGCTACCGGATGTGCATGCTGCTGCTCGACGTCGAGAAGCTGCCGACACTGTTCGCCGGCAGCCGGCTGTGGTCCGCCGCGCGTCCGGCCCCGGGCTGGTTCCGGCGCAAGGATTTCCTCGGCGACCCGAAGCGGCCGCTGGCCGAGTGCGTGCGCGAGCTGGTTGCCGCGCACACGGGCCGCCGCCCCGCCGGCCCGGTGATGCTGCTGGCGAACCTGCGCTACTTCGGCGTGCTGATGAACCCGATCTCCTGTTATTACTGCTACGGCGCCGACGGCGAGACGCTGCAGGCCGTGGTCGCCGAGGTCACGAACACGCCATGGGGAGAACGCCACGCCTACGTGCTGCCCGTCGAGGACAACGCCGGGGTGCTGCGCGCGGAATTCGCCAAGAGTTTCCACGTCTCGCCGTTCAACCCGATGGACATGCGTTACCGCTGGATGAGCCGTACCCCCGGCGAGCGCATCGGCATCCACCTGGAAAACCACCGCGACGGCGCGAAAGTCTTCGACGCCACGCTCAGCCTGCAGCGCGAGCCGCTCGATGCCCGCGCGCTGCGCCGGCTGCTGCTGGTGCGTTACCCGCTGATGAGCCTGCGCATCCTCGCGGCGATCTATTTCGAGGCGCTGCGCCTGTTCGCCAAGCGCGTGCCCTTCCATTCCCACCCACCCGCATCGATGCCGATCAAGGAGTCCACAGGATGAGCACCGCGAGAACACGCGAACTGGAACTGCCGCAAACGGCGCGCCTGCCCTGGTCCGCGCGTATCGCGCGCGGCAAGATCTTCGAGCGCATCGCGGCGCTGCCACGCGGGCGGCTGGTGATCGAGGACGCCGAGGGCACCTGGCGCTTCGGCAGCGCGAGCGCGCGCGAGGAACTGGTGGCGCACGTGCAGGTCACCGACAGCGCCTTCTACCACGAGCTGGCCAGCGGCGGCAGCGTGGGCGCGGCCGAGTCCTGGGTACGCGGGCACTGGAAGACGCCGGACCTGCTGAAGGTGATGCAGCTGATGGCGGCGAACATCGACCTGCTGAACGCCATCGATGATCGCAGCTCGGCGCTCGAGCGCGTGGCGTTGCGCGCGCTGCACCTGCTCAACCGCAACAGCAAGGCCGGCTCGCGGCGCAACATCGAGGCGCACTACGATCTCGGCAACGAGATGTTCGCGCTGTTCCTCGACCCGACCATGATGTATTCCTCCGCGATCTTCCCGCACGCCGGGGCCACGCTCGAGGAGGCCTCGCGCGCCAAGCTCGCGCGCATCTGCCGCCGGCTGGAGCTGGGGCCCGATGACCACCTGCTCGAGATCGGCACCGGCTGGGGCGGCATGGCGGAATACGCGGCGCGCCACACCGGCTGCCGCGTGACCACCACCACGATCTCGCGCCAGCAGTACGACTACGCCACGCAGCGCATCGCCGCGGCCGGGCTCTCGGAGCGCGTGACCGTGCTGCTGCAGGACTACCGCGAGCTCGAGGGCCAGTACGACAAGCTGGTATCGATCGAGATGATCGAGGCGATCGGCCACCAGTATCTGGACACTTATTTCGCCAAGGTCGGCAGCCTGCTTGAGGATAGCGGCGCGGCGCTGATCCAGGCGATCACCATCGACGAAAACGACTTTGAGGGCTATCGCGCCACGCCCGATTTCATCCAGCGCTACATCTTCCCGGGCGGCTTCCTGCCCTCGACCGGCGCCATCGCGACGCTCACGGGGACGCACACCGACATGCAGTTGATCGACACGCTCGACATCACGGCGCACTACGCCGACACGCTGGCCGCCTGGCGCCGGCGCTTCCACGCGGGCACCGAGGCCATCCGCGCGCTCGGCTACAGCGAGGACTTCGTGCGTCTGTGGGACTACTACTTCTGCTACTGCGAGGGCGGATTCCGCGAACGCGTGATCGGCACCGCGCAGTTCCTGCTCGCCAAGCCACAGTACCGGCCGCCAGCCGCATGAGCACGGTGGTCTGGTTCCGCTCCGACCTGCGCGCCGACGACAACAGCGCGCTGGCCGAGGCCGCCCGCGACGGCGCCCGCGTGACCGGACTGTTCCTGCTCACGCCGGCCCAGTGGCGCGCGCACGACTGGGGCGCGCGCAAGCAGGTGTTCGTGTGGCGGCACGTGCTGGCGCTGCGCGAGAGGCTCGCGGCGCTCGGCATACCGCTCTGGGTGCGCCTGGTACCGGAGTTCGCCGGTGCTCCGGCAGCGGTGGCGGAGTTCGCGCGCGCGCAGGCTGCGACCGCGGTGTATGCCAACGCGGAATACGCGGTCAACGAGGTGGCGCGCGACCGCCTGGTTGCCGAGGCCCTGCGCGCGCAGGGCACCGCGTGGCGCAACCTGCACGACTTCACGGTGCTGGCGCCCGGCACCGTGCGCACGCAGCAGGGCGCGCCGTTCAAGGTGTTCAGCCCGTTCCGCCGCGCCTGGCTGGCGCAGGTGCGCGGTGAGCCGGTGGACTGCGTCGCGGCGCCGACGGCGCGCGCGGCGGTCGAGCCCCCGCCGCTGCCGGACTGGGAGCCGCCCGTGGCGACGCTGGATCCCGACTGGTGGCCGATCGGCGAGGTCGCCGCGCGCGCGCGGCTGGCGGACTTCGTGGAGCACGGCCTCGCGCGCTACCACGAGGACCGGGACGTGCCGGCGCTGGACGGCACCTCGCGTCTGTCGCCGTATCTGGCGATCGGCGCGCTCTCGGTGCGCCGCTGCATCGAGGCCGCGCTGGCGCACAACCACGGCGAATGGGACAGCGGCTCGCGCGGCGCGCAGACCTGGCTGAGCGAACTGGTCTGGCGCGAGTTCTACACCCACATCCTGGCGGAGTTCCCCCGCGTCAGCCGCGCCCGCCCGTTCCGACCCGAGACCGAGGCGATCGCCTGGCGCGAACCCGGCGTGGATTTCACGCGCTGGTGCGAGGGCCGCACGGGTTATCCGCTGGTGGATGCGGCCATGCGCCAGCTCGCGGCGACCGGCTGGATGCACAACCGCCTGCGCATGGTCACGGCGATGTTCCTCACCAAGTACCTGCTGGTCGACTGGCGCCACGGCGAACGCTTCTTCTGCGAGCAACTGGTGGACATCGAGCTCGCGGCCAACAACGGCGGCTGGCAGTGGTCGGCCTCCACCGGCACCGACGCCGCCCCCTATTTCCGCGTGTTGAGCCCGGTGCGCCAGGCCGAGCGCTTCGATGCCGAGGGCGCGTTCGTGCGCCGCTGGCTGCCGCAGCTCGCCGCGCTGCCCGCGAAGGCAGTGCTGCAGCCGGGCCACCCGGCGCTGCTGGCGACCGGCTACCCGGAGCCGATGGTGGAACTGAAGGGCGCGCGCGAGCGCGTGCTGCTCGCCTTTCGCGGGCTGGCGCCGTAGGCCGGCATTCATGCCGACATGCTGCATCCTTCTCTAGCTGCGCTCGGAGACATTGCATGACCAACGCCAGGTTTCTCAACGCCATCGCCTACCAGTGCGGCTGGCTCGCCTGCGTGGCCGGTGGCAACGCGTGGGCGCTGCCCGCCGGCGCACTGATCCTGGCGCTGCACGGGTGGCTGATGGAGCGTAGCGCCCGCGGCTGGGCCGTTATCGCGGTCGCCGCCCTGCTCGGTCTCGCGATGGATCTCGGCTGGCAACAACTGGGGTTGCTGGAGTTTCACGGCACGCTGGGCGCAGGTATTCCGCCCTGGCTGGTGGTGCTGTGGCTGCTGTTCGCGACCACGTTCGCGCATTCGCTGGCATGGCTGCACGAGCGGCTGGCGCTGGGCGCGCTGCTCGGGGCCGTGCTCGGCCCGCTCAGCTACGTGGCGGGCGTGGAGCTGGGCGCCGCCACCACCCGCTTCCCGCTGTGGCAGCTCGCGCTGGCGATGGCGCCGGCGTGGGCGCTGTTGCTGCCGCTGCTCCTTTTCCTCGCGCGCGCCCCGCGCGCCGTTGCCACGGAGGCCCTGTCGTGAAACACCTCGTGTTCGCCGCGCTGGCATGCGCAACGACGATGGGCAGCGCATGGGCACAGCCCGTTGTGCCGGAAATCATCGAGGGGGTGGCGCTGCGGCTGCCGGAGCGCACCGAGGTCTATCACGAACGGCACGAGATCGGCACGCTCGGCCACCGCATCGAGTACCGCGCGCCGGACGGCACACTGATCGCGCGTAATGCCCTCGATTACCACTGCAGCGAGAGCGCGCCGGCCTTCGAGCAGCACGATTTGCGCAGTGATTCGCGCATCGGCGCGCGCTGGCAGCACGGCGAGTACCTGCTGCTGCGCGGCGGGGAAATGCGCGCACTCGAGCCTGCCGCCACGCTGGTGGCGAGTTCGGGTTTCGACCGCTTCGTGCGCGCGAACTGGGAAGCGCTCGCCGCGGGCGACAGCATCGACGTCGACTTTGCGCTGCCCGCGCGACTGCAGACGCTGCGCCTGCGCATGGAGCGCACCGAGGCGCCCGAGGAACTTCCCGGCAGCGCCTTGTGGCTGCGCATCGTGCCGGTGCAGCCTTTGCTGAGGGCATTCGTCGACCCGATCGAGCTCGCCTACGACAGCGGGCGGCGTCTCGTGCTGTATCGCGGCCTGTCGAACCTGGATGGTGCCGACGGCAAGGCCCTCAACGTCGAGATCCGCTACCGGCCCGTGTCAGGCGAGGACCGCGCCCGCGAACGTGAAATTGCCGCAACTGCGCCCGCCATGACTGAACCGGCAGCTGACGCGCCGCGTACACCGGACCAGTTGCACTGCTCCCGGGAGAACTCATGAGCCACAAGGTCACGCTGGACGAAACGATCGAAGTCGCCCGCCCGTTGCACGAGGTGTTTGCCTACGTGTCGGAATTTTCGCGCATCGAGCAGTGGGACCCCGCCGTCGCGCGCGGCACCCGGCTGACGCCCGGCGCGCCCGGGCTGGACAGCGAGTACCGCATCGACATGAAGGCCGGCTTCTCGTTGCACTATCGCGTCATCGAATGGGAACCCGGGCGGCGCATGCTGATGACGGTGGACTCGCGGCTGTTCACCGCGCGCGAGGAAATCCTGTTCAGCGCCACCGCGCGCGGCACCCGGCTGCGCTACATCGCGACCTTCGATTTTCCGGCGCCGCTGGCCGCGATGTCGCGCGTCTTCCCCTCGGTGATGGACCGGGTCGGCAAGAACACCATGGAGGGCCTGCAGCGCGCGCTCGAGGACAATTTCGAGCCGCCGCGCGAATCGGGCGCCACCGCGCTCGCCGACCGCCTGCTGCTGCCGGGGCTTTGCCGCTTCACGCGCCTGGGCTACCGCGCCGCGCGCAAGCGCTGGAAGCCGGTGTCGGCGTGGCTCGGCGGTCGCCACGCGCTGGTCACCGGCGCGACCTCGGGCATCGGCTTCGCCGCGGCGCGCGAGCTCGCCGCGCTGGGCGCTCGCGTAACCATCGTGGGCCGTGATCCGGCGAAGACGGAACAAGCCGCGCGCGCGATCCGCGACAGCACCGGCAACCCGCAGGTGGCGTTCGACATCGCCGACCTCTCGCTGATGGCGGACGTGAACGCCCTGGCCGAGCGGCTGCTGGCCCGCGGCGAGCCGCTCGACATCCTGGTCAACAATGCCGGCGCCCTGTTCAACCCGCGCCAGCTCACGGCAGAGGGGCTGGAAAAGAGCTTCGCGCTGCTGCTGCTCTCGCCCTGGCTGCTCACCGAGCGCCTTCACCCGCTGCTCGCGAAGGCCGGTTCGGCGCGCGTGGTGAACGTACTCTCGGGCGGCATGTACTCGCAGCGCATCGACGTCGACGACCTGCAGAGCCGCAACGGCCGCTACTCCGGCGCCGTGGCCTACGCCCGCGCCAAGCGCGGGCTGATGATCCTGACCGAGGAATGGGCCGAAAAATGGCGCGCTGACGGCATCGTGGTGAACGCGATGCATCCCGGCTGGGCCGATACGCCCGGCGTCGAGAGCTCGCTGCCCGCCTTCTACCGCAGCACGCGCGCGGCGCTGCGCAGTCCCGAGGAAGGTGCCGACACCGTCGTGTGGCTCGGCGCCGCAACGGAGGCCGGCAAGGTCACGGGCAGGTTCTGGCTCGACCGCGAGCAGCACCCGAGTCACGTGTTCCGGCACACGCGCGAGACGCCCGAGGAACGCCGGCGACTGCTCGAGGCGCTCGGGGGCTACCTGACGTCGACGCGCACCGCCAGGCGCTCGCGTCGCCAGGCGTAGATCCCGCCGTAGGGCGCCATTCATGGCGACCTACAGGCGCGCGTCGATCAGCAGGTTGCGCGGGCTGAGCTCGCGCGGGCAGAACTCGCCAACCCCGACTAGGTAGCCCTGCTCCGAGAGGTACAGCGCGCGGTCGAGCACCAGCCACAGCTCGAGCAGGCGCCGGAACTGGTGACGCACCAGGTCGAGCGCGGTGACGACGCGAAAGCGCTCCTGCCCCGCGCACTCCACCCGCGCTAAGTCAACGTCCTCCGGCAGCCGCATCTGCTTGCGC
>JAKJFB010000038.1:0-2720 GCA_022705125.1 Pseudomonadota bacterium | reverse complement strand
GACCGCGCGGCACCAGGCGGCGAAACCGCCCGCCAGCGTCGCCGCGTCGATCGGAGGCAGCGGCAGGTACGCATCGACGCCGCGCACTTCGCGCTGCAGCAGGTCGAAGCCGAGCTGCCATTGCTGCACGCGGCAGCGATGGCGGCGCGCATGCCCCGGCGCGGTCACGGTTTCCTGCACCGCGGTGCGCAGATCCTCCGGGCGCAGTCGCGGCGCGTGCGTGTGGCCCGCGACAGAAATCACCAGCCGACCCGCTTGCGCGCCCAGGTGATAGCAGCACGGCGCGCAGCTGATCGCGGGCAAGCGCGCGGCCGCGCCGGCGTGCAGCAGGCGCAGGTGCAGCCCGCCGCAGGCATGCAGCGCGAGCGCATGGTGCGGCGCCCGAAGCCACGGCAGCACCGCCTCCGACAACACGTCGCAGGCGTGCGGCACGACCGGGAGCCGCGCGCGGCGCGCCAGTGCCGCGCCCGCCGCGACCAGCGCCTCGTCACGCTCCAGTGACGTCACCGCCCGCTGGTTCCACTGCTGCGACACGGCGCGCGCCAGGTGACCCTTGCCCGCGCACCAGTCGATGCACGCGTGCCCGCCGTCGCGCACCGCGCCCGCGAAAGCCTCGATCTGCGCCCACTTGCGCCCCGGCACATCGCGCTGGAACTCGCGCGGCCAGGGCCGCAGGGCGTGGCGCGGCCAGGCCCCAACCTCGGCCAGCGCCCGCCAGCGCTCGACGGGCAACCAGCGGGCCAGCCAGTCAGCGCAAGCGCGCGGATCGGCGTGCAGGGCCTCGGCCGTCTCCAGCGACAGTGCGCGCAACGCCGCCGCCAGCGCGGGATGCGCCGCTTCCCACGCCAGCACCGGCTCGCGAAACGCGAGCGCGCGCCACAGTGCTTCGTGATTGTTCAGCTCGATGCTGATTGCAGCCAGGCGCGCCGCCATCGCATCGTGACCGAGCACGCCGTCACGTGACGTCCGGCCGGCGGCGGGCTCGAGCGCCGTGTCGTCGGCTGCGCAATGGCTGGAATCAGGCATGGATGCACGGTAGGAGGCGCCGCCGTGGCTTGTCAACGACGGCGGTGAACGGCTGGAGAAATCACATCGGCGCGTTGTTATCATGATCCGATATGGTGCGAGCGAGGGAGCGGCGATGCGCGGGACGTGGATTGTGACGATTTGCCTGGCGCTGCTCTCCGCGGCGGCTGGCGCCGGGGAGTTGTACCTGCGCAACGGTGCACGGATTCCGGGCGAACTGCACAGCGTCGACGGCAGGAACATCGTGTGGCGCGCGGAACTGATCGGCGACATCAAGGTGGAGACGAAGTCGATCGCCTCCGTCGACAGCACCACGGCGGCGCGACTGCAGGTCGGCGCCCGCGAAGCCCTGGAGGATTGCCACCTCAGCGGCGACGCGAGGAACGTCGCGCTGCGCTGCACCGAGGGCACGACGGCCACCGCCCAATGGCGCGACATCGAGACTGCCGAGGCCGAGAGCAGCGGCAAGGTCACCGCCTCGCTCACGCGCGAGCGCGGCAACAGTTTCTCCGACGACTACGAGGTCGACGCGCGGGCTACCTTGCGCCGCGGACAGCGTCGCCACGAGTTCGAGGGCAGCCTCGATTACGAGGAAAAGCGCGACTACACCGCCGAGGACGAAGCCGAGCTGAGCTACCAGCTGGATTTCCTGCACCGCAACGGCTGGTACCGCTACACCAAGCTCGACTACAAGCGTGACCGCCTGGAAGCGCTGCAGGAGCGGCTCATCGCCGGCGTCGGTATCGGGCGCACGCTGCATCCATGGCACGGTGTGAACCTGCGCCTGCAGGGCGGCCCCGATGTCGTGCGCTTCGACCTCAAGGAATACGGGCGCGGCAGCGACAAGGGCGGCAACCTGCAATGGCGGATGGACTGGAAGACGGAGCTCCTGCGGCTGGACCTGACGCTGTTCCACGAGGGCGAATTCGGCTGGCTGTTCGACGATACGGACGTCAACAATCTCGACACCCGCACCGGCGTGTCGATCCCGCTGATCGAGCGCCTGGTCGCGGAAATCCGCCTCGACTACGACCGCACGGGCCTGCAGCTCCCGGGCGTCGACAACACCAACGAGGAATGGGTGTTCGCGCTGGGCTACGCCTGGTAGTCCGCCCTCAGCGCGGCCGGTTGGCGCGTTGCTCGTCGAGGCGGCGCAGGAAATCCTCCATGATGAGGTGGTACAGCTCGAGCCCCAGGTACTGGTCCTCGACGCCGGACTCGATGCTCGGGTTGTCATTGACCTCGATCACCGCGATGCGATCGCCGCTCTGCTTGATGTCGACGCCGTAGAGGCCGTTGCCGATCGGGCGGGTGGCGCGCAGCGCGGTCTCGATCACCGCGCGGGGCACCTCGTGCGTGGGCAGCGTCTGGAAGTGCCCGCTGTCGACACCGCCCTCGGCGCCGTAGCGGTAGATCTGCCAGTGGTCGCGAACCATGAAGTACTTGCAGGCGAAGATCGCGCGGTTGTTCAGCACACCGATGCGCCAGTCGTAGTCCGTGTACAGGTACTCCTGCGCCAGCAGCAGCGCCGACTTCCTGAACAGATCGCGCAGCGTCTCCTGCAGCTCGTCCTCGTTGCGCACCTTGACCACGCCCTTGGAGAACGATCCGTCGGGAATTTTCAGCACCATCGGGAAGCTGAGCCCGGCGAGCGAGGCCATGGTGCGCGCCTGCGGCTGGCGGATCAGGATGCG
>JAKJFB010000389.1 GCA_022705125.1 Pseudomonadota bacterium | reverse complement strand
GCGCCGTCCGCATACAGCCGCTCGAAGCCGGCATAACCGTCGGCCTGCAGGATCCCGCGGAACGCCTTCAGATGGGCTACCGGATGCTCGCCTTTGCGGTCCGGCGTATAGCGTGTCACGAGCCGGCATAAATCGGCCAGGGGGAGTCGGCATATACCGGCCAGGGCGGCGGTTGCCGAGAAGCGTCCCGAGGGGGTTGCGTTCAGTAGGTCATTTTGCCGCAGATTTCGGGGCCCGATCGGGGATCTTCTTCGGTGCCGGTCCGACCTTTGGATCGCGGTAGGACGGGCCGTCGAGTTCGAGGCAGTATGAGTTGTGGCGGAGCCGGTCGATGGTGGCGCTGGCCAGCAGGCGGTTGGTGGCGAAGGCGTGGTCCCATTCCTCGAAGTCGAGGTTGCTGGTCACGATGGTGGGCACGCGCTCGTAGCGCTCGGCGATCAGATCGTGCAGATCCTCGTCGGCGGGAGCGCGCAGCGGCTTGAGGCCGAAGTCGTCGATGATCAGCAGCCCGACGCGGGCGAGCGCGCCGAGCTTTCGGTCGTAGATGCCGGTGGCGCGGGCGGCGTTCAACGACTGGGTGAGCGCGGTGCAGGTGGTGAAGGCGACGTCCACGCCCTGACGCACGGCGCAGTGGCCCAGCGCCTGGGCCAGATGGCTCTTGCCGATGCCGCTGGGGCCGACGATGAGCACCGGCGCGTTCTCGTGGATGTAGCGGCCGGCGGCCAGATCGTTGACCAGTGCGCGGTTCAGGCTGGGCACGCGCTCGAAGTCGAACTGCTCGAGCGTCTTGGTGGTGCGGAACTGCGCGCGGCGCAGGCGCATGTCGAACTTCTTGTTCTCGCGGCGCGCGACCTCGTCGCCGATGAGCATCGCGAGGAACTCGGTGTAGGCGAGCTTGCTCTCGATGGCCTGGCGGTTGCGGGCCTCGAGCGAATCGAGGATGCCCGAGAGGCGAAGCTGCTTGAGTTGCGGGGCGAGTTCGGGCATGGGGTTGAAGGTGCTCATGCTGGGGGGGCTCCTCTCACTGAAGGGTGGTGGTGGTGGTGGCGTTGGAGAACAGGTCGGCGGCGCTGCGTGTGAAGCGGGTGCGCCGGTAGACGCCCGGGGTGTCGGCCGAGGGGATCGGATCGAGGTCGGCGCCGGTGGCCAACATCGTCTTGACCGTCACGTAGAACGGGCTGGCGTGGGCGATCGCGCGCTGGCAGGCGGTGTCCACGCGCGCAGGGCCGTAGCGCCTGGCCAGCGCGATGACGGACTGGGCGGCGCGCAGCCGCTCGGCGATGCGCTCGGCGAGCAGCCGGTCGATCAGCTCGGCGCAGTGCGCGCCGATGGCCAGCGCCTGCTCGTGGCACCAGCGCCGGTCGTGCCGGAAGAAGGCGCGCGCATCCGGCGGCATGTGATCGGGGTTGGTGATCCGCTCGCCCGGGCGCCGCGCCCTCGGATGCGTGTACAGGTGCCGGTAGTCCTGGTACAGGATGACGGCGCCGTCAGTGGCGCGCAGCCACAGCGTCTTGCCCACCAGCGTGAACGGGGCCGAGTAGTAGGCGCGAGCGAACTGGACATGGCAGTCGCGGTGCACGACGACGCTGTGCCAGGTGCCGAGGTCGGGCGCCACCGCGGGCAGCCGGCGCAGCAGCGGGCGCTCGAGCGCGAACAGCTCCAGCGGTTTCTCGTGGGTCGTGCCGTGGATGCGCACGCCGGCTTCGAGCATGACCCAGTCGCGGACCTGGCGGTTGAGGTCGGCGAGGTCGCGGAAGCTGCGCGTGGGCAGGAAGTTGCCCTTGACGTACTTGACGCCGGACTCGACGATGCCTTTCTTCTGGGGGTCGTGCGGCGGACATGCGTCGATGCGAAACCCGTAGCCCTCGGCGCACTCGGCGTAGGCGCGCTGCACGAGCGGATCGTGCCGGCAGGCCTTGACGATGGCGCACTTGGCGTTGTCCACGGTGATGCGCTCGGGCACGCCGTCGAACCACTCGAACGCGCGCCGGTGGCAGCCCAGCCAGGTCGCCGAACTCTGGTCCCAGACGAACTCGACGTACTGGTGCCGGCTGTGGCACAGGGTCATCACGAACGCCCAGGTGCGCCGCGGCTTGCCGTCCGGATGCGTGAGCACGGGCCCCGCGCCGAAGTCGACCTGCGCGGCCTCGGCCGGCGCGAAGCTCAGCCGCACCGTGACCTCGGGCGGCTGCGCGGCGCGCAGCGAGCGGGCCATCCGGACCACCGCCGAGTAGCCGCCGGCGAAGCCGTGCTCGCGCTTGAGCGCGGCGTGGATCGCGCGGCTCTGCACGCCGGCATCGACCCAGCGCTGCACCGCCTGCCGGAACGGCTCGACGCTCGAGATCGTCGACGAGGCACGCCGGCCCGGGCTGAGCGCAGCGGCAATTGCCTCGTCGTCGGGCAACTCGCTGGCGCTGTCGAGCCAGCCTCGGCTGAGCGCCAGGGTGCGCAGTTCGCCGAGCTTATCGCGCCCCATCAGGCCCGAGCGGGCGATCTGGCGCGTGGTGTCCCCGGCGCGAAGGCGCACGAGAACCTGACGGTACTGGAACATCTCGATCCTCCTGCGACCCACCGCGAGCCCCCCGAGCAAAAAGCCCGAAGGGTAGCGATCAGGTCAGAGATCTCGAGACGCCTCCGGCGATGGCCGCTGGCCGGTATATGCCGACTACGCCGTGGCCGGTATATGCCGACTACGCGCTGGCCGGATTACGCCGACTCCACCACCGCGTCGTCCGGCCGGACCTTGGCCGGTTTATGCCGACTCCGAGTTGGCCGGTATATGCCGCTCGCTGACACTCCGCGGCCGGCGATCACTGGTGGCTCGAGATTGGACCGGTGGATCTGGGCACCAGACTGGTCACGGTACAGCGGGGTGACGACTTGATCGCCGCGATCGCACCGCGGGACGACGGTCGGCTGCGCGTCGCGGTGTTTCGTCCGCTGGACGCCAAGAGCGTGGAATACCTGACGGGTCTGGGGCAGGCGCCGCATCCCGAGCACGGTGTCTGCATGCGCGAGAACAACTGGGCGTATGCGCTCGACTGCTCCGCTCAGAATGGCAACTACTACGCATCTGATCGCGGCGAGGCCCACCTGTCGTATTGGGAAAGAGGTCTCGGCGTCAGTTGGGATGGCACGGAAGAGCCCGATTGGCGCAAGCAGTTGACCCTTGTGGCGCGTCCTGCAGCGCACGTGCTCG
>JAKJFB010000388.1 GCA_022705125.1 Pseudomonadota bacterium | reverse complement strand
CGGTGCTGTCCGAGGCCGGCATGGTGGTCAGCGCGGACATCATCGCCAGCCGCGTCGGCGCGCACATCCTCGCCATTGGCGGCAATGCCGTCGACGCAGCGGTGGCCACGGGCTTCGCGCTCGCCGTCACCTACCCGCAGGCCGGCAACATCGGCGGCGGCGGCTTCATGTTGGTGCACCTCGCGAACGAAGGGCGCACGGTGGCCATCGACTACCGCGAGATGGCGCCGCGCGCCGCACGCCGCGACATGTTCCTGGACAAGCAGGGTGAAGTCGTGCCGCGCAGCTCGCAGCTCACGCACCTCGCCTCCGGCGTGCCGGGCTCGGTCGCCGGCCTGCTGCACGCACTGGAACGCTATGGCCGCCTCGACCGCGCCACCGTGATGACGCCCGCGATCGAGCTCGCGGAGAACGGCTTCCCGGTCACGTATACGCTGTCGAACACGCTCGCGAGCCCCTGGGGCCAGCGACTGCTGGCGAACGAGGCCGCGAAGTCCTACCTGTTCAAGCCCGACGGCTCGGTATACCAGCCCGGCGAGATCCTGCGCCAGCGCGACCTCGCATGGACGCTGCGCCAGATCGCCGAGCGCGGCGCGGCGGGTTTCTATGAGGGGCCGGTGGCCGACCGGCTGGTGGCCGAGATGAAGCGCGGCGGCGGACTGATCACGTACCGCGACCTGAAGCGCTACAAGGCCGTGGAGCGCGAGCCGGTGCGCGGCAGCTTCAAGGGCTACGAGATCGTGTCGATGCCGCCGCCCTCCTCCGGCGGCGTACACATGGTGCAGATGCTGAACGTGCTGGAAGGCTTTCCGCTGCGCGAGATGCAGCTGAACAGCGCCGCCTACATCCACGTGCTCGCGGAAACCATGAAGCGCGCCTATGCCGACCGCAGCAAGCACCTTGGCGACCCGGATTTCCACCGCGTACCGGTGGCGGAACTGACCTCCCGCACCTACGCGGCACAGCTGCGCGCGGCAATCGATCCCGAGCGCGCCACGCCCTCGGCCGCAATCGCGCCCACCACGCAATTCCCGCGCGAGAGCACGCAGACCACGCACTACTCGGTGATCGACGCCGAGGGCAACGTGGTGTCCAACACCTACACGCTGAACTTCTCTTTCGGCAGCGGCATCGCGGTGCCCGGCGCCGGCTTCTTCCTGAACAACGAGATGGACGATTTCTCCGTGAAGCCGGGCGTGCCCAACGTGTTCGGGCTGATCGGGGACGAGGCCAACGCAGTCGCACCGCGCAAGCGCCCGCTGTCCTCGATGACGCCGACCATCGTGCTGAAGGACGGCAAGCCCTTCCTCGCGACCGGCGCGCCGGGCGGCTCGCGCATCATCACCGTGGTACTTCAGATCATCCTGAACACGCTGGTCTTCGACATGAACATCGCCGATGCCAGCGCGCAATCGCGCGTCCACCACCAGTGGCTGCCGGACGAACTCTACCTGGAGCCTGGCATCAGCGCCGACACCGAAGCACTGCTGCGCGCGATGGGCCACGCGATCGGCGCGCCGGGTCCGATGTTCGGCAATGCGCAGTCGCTGGTGTTCCGCGATGGCGTGATGTACGGGGCGAGCGACACGCGCCGACCCGGCGGTGCGGTCGCCACGGTGGAGGAAGTGCGCGCTCAGTCCTCGCAGTAGAGCGCGCCGCGCGCCACGAGTTCCTCCAACAGCGCACGACCAGGCTGGCGCGCCAGTGCCGGCTTCAGCGCGCGCGCATCCAGCGCCGCGCGCGAGCACAGCAGCCGCGCGAGCGCCGGGTCGTCGCAGGGCAGCGCCTCGCCGTCGACGAACAGCATGAAGGGAGCCTCCGCACCGCTCCACGCGAAACGCGAGGCGGGATGGCGCTCGAGCACGCCGCCCGCGCGCAGCCAGGCACGCAGGTCATCGGGAAGCGCCTCGGGCGTGATGTCCAGGTCGGCGTACTTGCGCTGCGTCATGTAGCGGCCGAACCACTCGCGCACCAGTTCCGAGTCCGCAGCCATCTCCTGCAACACCCGTTGCACGCGCCGCAGCGCGGCCGGCGGAATCTCGCCCTCCTGCACGTCGGAGCCGAGCGGCGGATCCATGTAGCGCAGTCCCTCGTCGAGGCGCTGGGCCGCGCCGTTGGCGATGTCCACGAGGATCTCCGCATGGCTCGGCGCGCGGAACCCGATGGAGAATGTCATGCATTCGCCTTCGGCGATGCCCCAGTGCGACACACCGGGCGGGATGTAGAGCATGTCGCCCGGCTCCAGCACAAACTCCTCCAGCGTCTCGAAGTGCTCGAGGATGCGCAGGCTGGTATCGGTGCGCACCGGCGTGGCATCCGTGCACGCGGGCCCGATGCGCCAGCGCCGGCGCCCCGTCGCCTGCAGCAGGAACACGTCGTAATGATCGAAGTGCGGCCCCACGCCGCCCTGGTCCGGTGCGTAACTGATCATCAGGTCGTCGAAGCGCCACGCGGGCAGGAAATCGAAGTGCGCGCGCAGCGCATGCACCTCGGGCACCCACTGGTCCACCGCCTGCACCAGCAGCGACCAGCGCGTCTTCGGCAGCTTCGCGAAATCCTCCGCCGTGAACGGTCCGTTGCGCAGTTCCCACGGCCCCTTCCTGCCACGCTCCAGCACCAGGCGCGACTCCACCTCCTCTTCGAGCGCGAGCCCCGCCAGCTCGTCGGGTGTGAGCGGCGACTGGAATCCGGGCAGGGCCTGGCGGATCAGCAGCGGCTTGCGCTGCCAGTATTCGCGCAGGAAACGGCGCTCACCGATCTCGCCCAGCACGCTGGTTTTCATGGTCCCGGCTCCTCAGGCGCGCGCGAGCGCGGTGGCAGCAACGATGATGCCGTTGGCATCGGCGTACAGGTATTCGCCGGGCGCGAAATCGACGCCGGCGAAGCGCACGGGAATGTCGCGCTCGCCGATGCCGCGCTTGTCGGTCTTCAGCGGTATCGCGGCGAGCGCCTTCACGCCGAGGTTCATGTGCGCGATCGCCTCGACGTCACGCAGGACCTTGCTCTGGAGTTTGCCCGCACTCTGCCGCGAGTAGAAACCGATGGAGAGCTGCTGGAGCCGTCGACAGATCGAGGAGCGCAGCTGCGTCTCCACGTTGCGCGACGCCCGGCTCACGAAGCACACGTAGATGTAGTGCGTGATCGGGTTCTGCACGAGGATGACGACGAGCACGACGGCGTTCCACCACAGCTCGGCGCGCGA